>JBFHHS010000036.1:0-17524 GCA_041596895.1 Crocinitomicaceae bacterium
AAGCTGAATTTGATATCATGTATGGTGGTGGAATTTCTAAAGTGGGTGAAATTTTGGATCTTGGTGTTGACATGAACATCGTTAAGAAAAGTGGATCATGGTTCTCTTATGGAGAGACACGATTAGGTCAAGGAAGGGATGCTGTAAAAGCAATTATTAAGGATAATCCGGAATTGATGGAAGAGTTAGAACAGAAAATTAAAGAAGCTCTTGCGCCAAAGGGAGAGGTTGACCTGGCGGAACAAGACTAACTGCATATCGTAGGAAACGGCACTTATCTTTGATAGGTGCCGTTTTGTTTTATATGAATATTTGTGAAAAGCATTTCCGTTATCGGGAATGCTTTTCTTATCTTTCCGAGAAATTTTCAGAATGCAAAAGCTGCACATAAAAGATAAGTATGACGTTGTAATCATTGGTGGTGGAATCAGTGGACTTACTTCTGCAGCTTTATATAGCCGTTTTGGAATGAGTGTGTGCCTGTTAGAAATGGACGCACGACCAGGTGGCTATGTTGCCGGGTTTAGAAGAAAAGATTATCGATTTGATTCTGCAATACATTGGTTAAATCAATGTGGTCCAAAAGGATATGTAACGCAAGTCTTTAAAGCAATTGGAACGGATTACCCAAAGGCTGAAGTGCAAAAGAAAATTAGAAGGTATCGCGGTGGTGATGTAGATTATCTAGTCACAAATACACCAGACGACTTTATGGAAGATCTGATCAGAGATTTTCCTAAGGATGAAAAAGGCATTCGAAAGTTTTTTAAACACGCGAAGCGTATTGCAAAGTCGTTCGATAACTATAACAGAATTTCGAGAACAATGGATACCATGAACTTGTTTGAAAAAGCAATTCGTGGAATGAAAATGTTGAATTTTGCCATTCCTTTTATTCCTCATATCAGCTATCATGGAGATGAAGGTGTGAAGAAAGGATTGTCAAAGTATTTCAAAGAACCGAAGTTGATTCAACTTTTTGCGGCAGAACCGGATTTATTGTCATGTTTAATTCCAATTGCGTGGGCTTATATTGAAGATTTTCAAACTCCACCAGAAGGAGGAAGTCAAACGTTTGCAGAATGGCTTTTACATGTAATTAGAGAATATAATAATGATGTTTTCTTTAAATCTCGTGTAACTCAAGTCCTTGTAGAAGATGGAAAGACCACAGGGGTTCGTTTCGATCATCGTGGAAATGAGTTTGAGGTTAAAGCTAAGTACGTTATTGCGGCTTGCGATGTTGAAACCTTGTACGAGAGAATGCTTCCAGAAGGAACAGCATCACCAAAAATGATTGACAATTTGCGTAACGCTGAATTGTATGCTTCCGCAGTTACATTAAACATAGGGCTAAATTGTACGGCAGAAAGTTTAGGTTTTGGGGAGGAAATGATTTATTTGGCTAATCAAGATCCTTCTTTAACAAGAAAAGAACACGGGAATGGAGATCCACTTACGAGTGGTATTCACATGCTTGCAGCGACTACAAGAGATAAAAGTTTAGCTCCAGCGGGTAAAGGAACTTTGACCGTGTTTATTCCTGGTTTTATAGACCAATACGACCGTTGGAAAACAGAATTTGATGAACATGGTAATGTGGTTCGAGGTGAAGCTTACAATAATTTGAAACAGGAAATTGCCGATATTCTAATTAAACGTATTGAACGTGAACTGAAAATTCGTTTGAAAGAAAATATTGCTTATTTGGATATTGCAACGCCTATTACGCATGAAAGGTATACCGGGAATCGTGGTGGAACAATGATGGGTGCTCGACCTGGAAAAGCGAATATGCAAGCCAATGTGGCTCACTATAAAACACCAGTTAAAAACTTGTATTTGAGTGGACACTGGGCTGAATTGGGAGGGGGTGTTCCTGTAGCTGTGCGTGCAGCTATGAATACAACCTTACTTGTTTTACAAAAGGAAAATAAAAAAGCGTACAAGGTATTGGCCAACTATATCGATGGTAAAATTGATTCAGAAAAACTGAATGCATCAGAATATACAAAGCCGTATTTGAACAATTGGGTTTGTGAAAAAACACCAGCTCAAAAGAAAGAAGAACGCGCTAAATCAGGCGACTAGAATATTGCTCTTAATGAACAATATTCTGTGTTTTTATTTCCTTCTCTTCCGGTAAAGGCTTAACAATTTTTAAATCGTCTGATTGATTATACAATTGAGGCTGTAAATATTTTCCTTTATTCCAGTCTTCTTTTTCAACTTCCACATTGCGTTTATTTGGATTCTGCTCTAAGTATGGATCATTGCGTTCTGCATGAACCACCCATGATACTTCTAACCCTTCAGCACCACCAGCAATTACAAATTTCCCATCCTTCATTTTTTCTTTAATGTATAACGGGGCATATCCTCCTACAGGAGTCAATTGATAACTAAAATTTGTATTGACTGATTCAAAATAAGCAGGCATTTCAACTACGGCTTCACCATTACTGTCAAAAGCTACTGTGCCACGATAAAGGTTAATCACTTCGTCTGATTCAATACTAAAGTGTCTTAAATATTTGTTTTCAGGGTCTTGCGGATGATCTATGTAGAATGCTTTAGTTCCAGCTGCGCCAAAATCTCCATTGGCATAAACAGAGAAACCATTCACATCAGTTTGATCTCCCCACACTCCAACATATCCCATTCCATAAGTCCCTACCGCATTTCCTAGTGGCCCAATAGCATCATAATTTCTACCATAAACCCCAAATCCAAGTTGGTAATTTGTTTCTCCAACAACACCACTGTGACCAATACCATACGTACCATATCCACCTGTAGTTCTAAGGTTATTACCATAAATACCAGCAGTTCCAGTTCCTGTAGATTCAATTTGTCCAGAAACGCCATATGCACCTCCAGAAGAACTACCAATGATTGCTGAAACTAGAGTATTCGTAGAATTCGTCGTAGCTTGTATTGGTGAGAATGCATTGCTAGGATTTGTAGATGTCGATAAAATCCCAACACCTGAATTAGTAGTGGTAGCTCTTAAGCCAATTCCATTAGCAGTAGAATTCTGAATTTCAACTTCTCCTGCATCTGCATTAATAATACGGCCGCTTCCCGCACCACCTTGATCGTACGCTTGATCTAAAGTATTGGCTCCAGCAGGTAATGTTATGGTATTACCACCAACGATTGTCAATGATTGTCCTGAGATCTGTAAATCTTGTATTTCATTGTTTGGGTCACTATCAGCATCATTCGGATTTGTGATGAATCCTTGACCATTAATCAATTGATTGTTATTGGTTGGTATAACAGGTTGGTTTGTTAAGTCATTGTAATTACCACTAAACGAATTTCCTGCTTCCTTGGCATATAAGGCATACGGAACACTCAAAAATTGAGTAGTGCCACTAATTGTATATGCAGTACCACCAGTTGGATCAGTTTCGGTTTTAATAAAATATGGTCCATTTGCCCAATCAATAGAGCTAAAAGATCCTGTTACGACATTCCCTAAACCTATTTCAACAGTGGCTAACCCATTCGCATTTGTAGCTACAGAATGTGTTTCAATGTACACGGCAGAACCTGTCGCTGTGGATTGAAGAATACTGAATTGCATACCAACGGTAGAATTTGTGACCAAGGCGTTTCCTGCATCTCTAATCACAGCTTGAAATGTCATCTTTTCCGGTGATTGCGCATGTGAAAATGTACAGGCGAGAATAAAGAGAATTGATACTAATATATTTTTCATGATTTAGAGTTTAGTGATTTTATATGTGTATGATTGATCAAGATTATTTTGCATTATAAGATGATATTCACCCGTTGCAAAAGGTTCTAAGTTGATGGTTGTTTTTTCTGATTCTAAAGTACCATTGAGAATGATTTTCCCTTTCATATCATATATGAAATAATCTTTAAAGGCATTTGGGTTGGAAATATTAATGGTCAATTGTTCACTGGTGGGGTTAGGAAACAATTCAATGGTATATTGAGAATTTTCAGGAAGACTCAGTGGGAAAAGTTCAAAAGGTTGTTGTACTCCCTGACTAACATTTCCGTTTGTTGTCGTTGTATTTTGATAGTCAATTTGACCAATTGAAAGCGAAATCGTTCCACCAGAGCCCGAATTATCTTGACCTGTAGCAACAGTGTTTTGTTGTGAATAGACACAACAAGTTACGCTAACAAATACTCCAAAGAGGATGAGTTTGTTCATGTAGTAGATTATTGATTACATAAATATATGCAATTTAATTGCGATAAAAAATGAAATAAAAAAAGCCCTTCTGGAATTGAAGGGCTTTTCGAAATTATTGTTTAATCAACTTCAAGGTTTGATGATGATTTTCAAATTCAAGTGTGATGAAATAAACTCCCGAAGGTTCATTGCTTAGATCAATTGAAAAATGTGATAATGTTTTTTGCGTATCTGATTCAATTTGTTTTCCAGTAATACTTTGAACGGAATAAGATTTCACGGTTTGTGATGATTGAATAATAAAGTTTCCTTGAGAAGGATTTGGTTTAATCGAAACATGAATGTCATTTTGGTTCTCATCTATAGAAGCATAATCTCCAGTAAGGTTAACATTATCAATCCATACATGATTTCCGTAGTACCCGATATTTGAAAAGGCTAACTCAACGCAAGATTCACCAATTAAAGAAGATAAGTCTACCACTTCATTTTGCCAAACGATGGTAGGTGTTGCTGCGTCCCAATACCAAGTTTGAGTTCCGGCAACTTCTAAATCTGCTCCACCTTTTTGCCAAAGCGTTTGCCAGACTGGATTAGTTCCTGTTCTATATACTAGAGCAAGCGAATCGGTATACCCATTATTATCATTATACGTATAGTCAAATGCAATGGAAGCAGATGATGCATCAATCATTTCAATGGCTGGTAAAATTAAATAATGTGATTGTCCAGTGGCATCAACCCAGTAATTTGGGAATCCAGCCACCATGTTTGTTGGGTCATCTTGTGGCCCATCTTGTTCCCATCCTGAACCTTCAGAATCTTCCATTTTCCAACCTAATGGTGGAAAAAGAGACCCGTTGAAATCTTCAAATATTTGAGGACTACTATATGAGTTTGTAACTTCAATGAACCCTGTTAACTCCACACTATCCGATCCAAAAGCATCTGATACAACGAGCTTTACATCGTATGTTCCGGGACTAGTATAAACAACTTTTGGATTTTCTAAAGTCGAAGTTGCTGGCGAACCTCCTTGAAAGTACCATTGCCAAGTAGCACTCGCTGCCCGAACAGTGCTGTGATCCACAAATTGAATGGTATCAGCCAAACAGTTTGAGGCTAAATTCACTTCAGTCTTATTTGCTGCAGCCATTGCGATAGGTGGAACATCTTCATAAAAATCAACTTCATAAACTCCACGTTGAGATGCTGTACGCATTTTGCCTTCACCGTAATAAGGTTCTAAGAACGAACATGATGTACTTGCTGGAAGGTTATTATTGAATGGAACCCATGTTCCAAGAGTATTGTTTCTATAATAGATCGTTTTGTTGGTACCCAAATACAACCCATCATCCGAACCGTAATGATGAGAAATGGATCTTACACTTTCATTTGCAATAGAAGGACTGGTGATGTCATACCAATTTGCTCCTCCATCTGTGGTTTGATATACTTTATTTCCAGTCTGGCTTCCCATTAAAATTACCCAAACTTTATTCTCATCTTTGTCATCAACTTCGATGTACTTTGCTCTAGTGTGCTGATTATTCGCTTGTGCAGGACTCGGGGTTACATCATTCCATGTTACTCCCGCGTCAGTAGATTTCATGATTTTGAAAAAAGTATTGTTGAACTTATGAGTTACATAAATTACATCTGGATTAGACCAAGATACTTTCACTTGTATCACTTTTTGTCCTCCAAAATCATGTACCAATTCAAATGAGACTCCTCCATTAGTGGTCTTATATAATTCCGTTCCGACAGGAGAGTAGAACACGTTAAAGTTATTAGGCGAAAACCCATAATTTCCGTACTCACCAGAAACATATGAAGTATTACATTTTTTGCTCCCGTCAAATGAAACATTTGTTCGTCGTATTGTTCGAACTTCGGAAAATTCAAATGCACCATTATCAGCATAAGCAATTTTAGGATCGCCATAGTTAACAAAACCTCGGTAATTGTCACCACCTAATTCTGCTAGCCAACCTCCTTCATTCGGATTAGCTAATCCGCCTTTATAAATGTCGTTATACTTTATGAGTGTTCCATTATGGTACGTACCACCAAGCATTACATCACCATTTTTAAAACCAGATTGATATCCCCAGAAATCTGTTCCGTGAATTCCGTGCATTCGAGGTTCTAAATGATCACCTTGATCTGAGGAGTAATAAAGGCCACCATCAGAAGCAACCCACATATCAATAGTACCGCCGTTAACGAAAAACTTAATATCGTGGACATCCGCGTGAGAATAGCGATCGTGCGTTGTTGCACCAACCCAGGTAACCCAATGTGCATTCAATTCCCAGTTTACACCAGCATCTAATGATCTCCAAATGTTAATTCCGGAACCAAAAACGCGATCTGCATCTGTTGGGGAAGCGGCGAATGCTAAGTCATAATAATATTGACCTCCATCATCATCTCCAAGCTCAGCCCATCCAAGCATATTTGGATTTGCAATGGTTGGCGTTCCAACTGGTCCAGTTCCGCAACATTCAAAGCTAAAGCTTTCCCCTGCATCTGTACTTTTATAAAAACCATAAAAACCACCAATACCACCAGCTTCACCGCCAGCCCAGGCATAGACGATATTTGCATCATCCGCAGACACACCAATCTCGACACGTTTTTGTTCGTCTCCTGCAGATGGGTTAGGCCATCCATTTGTTTTAATTGTCCAAGTAATACCGTTATCTAATGATTTATAGAATTCTGTTTTATCACCATTTAATTTTACCGAATAGATGATATTTGCATTGCTAGGATTGATCTCAATTTCCATGTGTTCACCAGAATGAACTTCGGTCCAACTTGTTCCATTATCAGTAGATCTGAAAAGACCTTCGTCAGTGGCGGCAAGCATTGTATTTGTACCTATGAATTGAATATCTCGATACCATTTATCTGTATTTTCAAGAGTTGCTCCTCCAATAATACTCCATGAAACACCACTGTCTGTGGTTTTCCATAATTGTCCATTACCCTCACCAAAATATGCAATGTTAGAATTCGTAGGGTCGAGAGCAATAGAATAAACGCTATTAACATCTAAAAAACGTGTCACAGATACCCAGTTTAATCCTTTATCCGTTGATTTCCATAACCCCGCAGTCGCTGATCCCGCATAAATTAAGTCCGGATTGACAGGAGATTGTTCAACTGTGTAGATATGTGATGACCCTGGAGATTGCACTTCAAAAGCCATTGCTTGTTCATGATCATAATCCCATGGTCCAGCTTCTTCCCAAGCAGAGGTTGGACTTTTCGTTTGGTTATAAATAATGCGTTCCCTTTTTTCAGGTTGTGGAATGATGTAGCCTTGAGAATCTGTATTTAACCAATTCTCTTTTAATAAACGCTTAAAATATTGTGTGTGTTGATCTTTAACAAAATCATGCGATTCATAATATGTTTCGAATAAATCGCGTAAAACGAAAAGGCTTGGATTATCTTGATACATATAGACAACCCATTCTGGAGATGATTGTGATGTACCGTACTTTGTTTGTTCTTGAGAAATACTTGTAAAAGTCGCGAATAGAGCGAAGAAGAGAATTATAAGTTTCATAAAAATAGTTTGAGCCAACAATATAATGGCTTTTTCAATGATAAAAAAGACGTAAATTCATGCATTTGTGTATTCCTAAACGATATGATTCAAGTCAAATTCATTGTAAATAGCACCTGTAAACTTTCAAAGAAAGCTAAATTGGCAATTCAATTGTGTTGTGAAAATGAATTTCTAACATGCACTTTTTCTAGAACAAATGGGCCTAAGCATGCGATTGATCTTGCGAAAAAGGCAGTTGTTGATGGTTCGGATGTAATTGTTGCTGTAGGTGGAGACGGAACATGTAATGAAGTAGTAAATGGGATGATGAAGGAAGTAAAGTGTTCTTCTAAATTTGCCATAATTCCGAATGGAACTGGAAATGATTTTCATCGTATGATTGGAGAGTTTGATCCAGAACAATTCGTTACTAAGCTCGTGAATCGTCAATCAAACCATATAGACTTGATTCAAGTCAATTTAAATCATGATATGCGATTTGCACTAAACATTGCAGGTTGCGGATTTGATGGGTATGTAGTGAACTTACTTGATAAGCAACGTGAGAAATGGAAAATAGGTGGGAAGATTTCGTATGCCTTTGCAATTCTACGGGCTTTTTTTCTTTTCAAGAAATCAAAACTATCCATTAAGACAGACGCTTTTGATTATGATGGTAAAGCGCTGTTGATTGTTGCTTGTAACGGATCAACATTTGGTCATGGACTTGTTGTTTATCCAGAGGCAAGGTTAAATTCTGGCAAGATTGGAGTTACTTTATTCGGTGATGTTTCACTATGGGATTATATTAAATATCTTCGACGAATTAAAAAAGGTATTAAAATTAAACACCCTGAAGTACATTATTTAGAGACCGATGAAATGTCAATAAATGCAGGTAAATCCAATTTGTTTGTTGAATGTGACGGGGAATTGATTTCAAGCGGAAACCCTGAATTCAAGATTGTTCCACGGGCAATTCAATTGGTTTACTAGGTTATTTTTTAATGAATTGCTTTTGGTCTGAATAACTACCGTTATTTATTTCAATAATATACAATCCATCAGAAAGCTCAGACACATCAATTTTTCTTTCGTTCACTCCAATTTTTTCAGGCTGTAATCTTTCACTTAAAACCATTCTACCCTCACTAGAGTAAACCGTTAAGTTCATGTCTTTCATTTCAGGACTGAAATACGAAATATTCAACTTTCTTCTTGCCGGGTTTGGGTAGATATTTAAGTTGATTGAATTATCACCGTTAATTGTTATTTCATCTTGATTCGCTGTCGATTTATCGATATAAACTTCAAAAATGACATTGCTAGCGCTACTTTGAGTTCCATCATTGATAAAAAAGATATTCTCAGCACTGCTCTCTATTCCGCCATAGATATAACCTACAAGAGTTCTCGCGTTTGGTAGGCTTTCTAAATTTAGTATCTCATGTTCATAGTAATACTGATTAATTGGAATGAATTCAGCGCCGGAACCAACCAGGGTAGGCATTTCAATGTAACCTAATTTTGTTTCTTGCATGCTCCAATCAGAAAATCGAGATACACGGCTGATCGTTTTAACAAATGGAACGTCTAAATCTTCAATTAAGTTAGCCTGACTATCCATGGTAAATTGACTGATTCCACCGAAAAATATCGTATGCATTACATTATCAACCGTATCGTAGATGGGTAGTTTTGCACTGTGATATTGACTTAGATATTGATTAAATGAATTTACAGTATTGTAGTTATTAGGTGTAATATCTACGGTATTTAAATAAGGCATGTCCGCATAATCAAAAACTCCAGAGAAGGCAGTAAATCCTGCGTCTCCATTTGGGAAAATTTGAGGGGACATATTGTAATCACGGCGATGAAGATTTATCGTGTCGTGTTGAGCGGCGTAATTTGTGATTGACAAGTTTACACCATCATCTTGAATTTTAAAAGTTCTGATTTCGTTAGAGTATTGCTGAATAAAACCTGGCCCATGATCAGGTCCCATTGGGTTGTATCTCCCATCAAACAATTGTCCACCGACCAAGTAAAAAGTTGAATCTAAATACCCAAGTTGTCCACCGGTAACTTTTAAATTAACGTCCGTAATTTGTCTAAAATACGGTGTGATACTAGTATTTGTAATAACAGCGTCAGCAAGTTCATTCAACGAGATGGCAGTTACATTTGGAAATGTAATGTGATCATTTGCTGTTGCGCTAAACCCGTATCCACCAATAATGTAAAGCATAGTATCGCGCTGATAAAACTCTTGATTTGTCGATTTTAATTGTTCATATATCGATGGTGCTAAGACGCTTATATCTGATGACCAAACTTGATTTGTGGTCACATCTATAACGAATACATTTTTATTGTTGTCTTGATCTAAGAAAGCAGCAAATGGCTGACGTTGGTGAAGACCGTCAACTCTTCCCCCTAAAACTACCCATTTTTGATCATCAGTTTTTCCAACAGCATAAGAATGAATACCAGGAGCATTTGGAATTACCATGGGTTCAATATCCACAGAAAACTCTTGTTGTGAGAATGTAAATGTTGAAATAAACAACAATAAAAGTGTAGTAGTAGTTTTAGTCATGTTGTAGTGTTAATGAGAGCAGTCGGCTAAATCTGAGTCTTCTTCAAATAAGTAATTTGCTATAGTTTCTATTTCTTTTGAATCGAATGTTTGTTTTGGCATTAAGCCAAATTTACGTCTTGCTCCTGGCATAAGTGAAGCTTCTTCAGTTGGGTTTTCACACCAAGCAACAATAGCACTTACAAATTCATCTTTGGTTGTTTCATCGTCAACATAATGATCACGAACTCTAGACATAGGAGGGGCAAGCATGTTATCTGTTCCTTGTGTGTTATGACATACATAACAATTTTTCTCCATCAATTCCTTACCGTTTAAAGCAACATTTTCATTTTCTATTGTCGCGGTAGAAGCAATTTCATCACCACATGAAAATAAGAGAAAAGGCAGAACAAATACAGTATGTTTAAAAACATTCATGCAGCCAAGTTAACACGTACTAACTCAAACTTATGTAACATAAGTTACATTCGTAAATATGGGTATTATGATACAGTTATATTGTGTCTTGTTAGCAGTCCAGGTAAACTATGTAAGGAAAATTTCGCTTTTTTAATTTGGTTTTCTTCAGGATCAATGATTAGTCCTATTGCATTTTGAAAATCGACTTTAGTCAGGTTTGATCGCTGAAAAACTGCATGAGTTAAATCAGACCCATAGAATGTGGAATTTGAGAGGTTTGCTTCTATAAAATCGACTTCTTTGAGAGCGGAGTTTATGAAGGAAGTAGCTTTGAGACTAAGTTTGAAGAAGGAGGAAAAATTGAGTGTACATGAATCGAAATTGAGAGCAAGAAGAAAGGTATTGCAATCTTCAAATCGCAAGCCAAGCATTTTACAATTCTTAAATGAGCAATCTTTAAACGCCGTATTGAGTATATTGGAGTTACTTAAATTGCAATTTTCAAACTCACATTCGGTGAATGAAACATCACGCATATCAGCATCGGAAAAATCACAATCATTGAATTTACAACATTCATAATCGGATGTGCGAATTGCCGATTTATCCATGGAGTTTATGATTTTTTCGTAAAGTAATTCTTTCATAGGGAAGAAAAATAGCAAAAAAAAAGGG
Source organism: Crocinitomicaceae bacterium (assembly GCA_041596895.1). Lineage (GTDB taxonomy): Bacteria > Bacteroidota > Bacteroidia > Flavobacteriales_D > Crocinitomicaceae > UBA4466. Next base: position 11,425 of record JBFHHS010000036.1, read on the forward strand.
AGAACGAATCCTCCCTTTCTTAAATGTTTAGGTGATAATTAGAATCTAAATTTCACACCAACTTTAATAAATAAAGCACTAAAATCAGTAGTTGAAGTTAGCTGTTCATCGGCAGCGTTTGTGTTGTATCCTGCAGAGTTAGTCTCGTAACTATTAGATGAAGAATTCAATTCAGAAACAAAGTTCGTATTAATTTGACTTTCAGTCATAAACGGAAGATTGTCTGTGCTTCCAGAATTGTTTCTAGTTACTTTAGAGCTTTTACTCTTGATACGTAAGTTCACACCATTCAATTCACCGTACAAAGAGATTTTATCTCCCATTGGGAAAGAAACTCCTAATGCACCTTGATAACCTAATGCAAAAGCACCTTTTCTTTCTTCAGCATAATCCAATTCAGCACCAGCTTGATCGTTTTCAGCTGTAGCAATAGTATTTCCAAAAACAGGCAGAACTAAACCAGCACGACCGTATACTTGGAGTCCATCACCTCCAGAAGAAATAACTACAGAAGGAGAAATTCGGAATTGAGAAGTTTGAGCGTATTGAGAAGTTGTTACTGTTTGAGTTGGTATTACTGTTCTAGTTTCGCTCATAAGAACGTTAGCCCCCATTAAGTAATCTAAACCAAGGTCAACTCCAACATTTTCATTGAACATATAACCAAGATTTAATCCAGCGTTAAAACCTGAACCGATTGAACCATCAAAGTTAGTAATCGTTTGTGGTCCTGTTACGTAATCTGCGTCAGTAGATTGACCTAAAGTGTTTCCAGGAAGACCGAATCCGTATCCAACGTTAACACCAACATTTAATTCTTGAGCGCTTGCAACAGTTCCTAAAGCGATTGCAGCAACAAGTAAGATTGACTTTTTCATATTGTTTTTGTTTTTAGTAGAGATTAAAAATACGCATTTCAGTTGAGATATGAATTCAATTTCTGGCTTAAATCTCACTTAAATTTAAATCGAAATCAACCCGTTTTCCCGCAGTTGAATAATTTCTTTTGAGAACCAGAATAATTCAAAATTATCATGATTCACTTCATAGTCGGATTTTAATTTTCCGAGCGTGGTTGTGGTTTCTGAATTGGTAATTTCGGTCAATTTGTTCTTCAACCAGTAACCTTGGTCTGAAGGAATCGTAATGGAGAAGTAATCCGTTTTCGTGGTGAAAGATAACTCCATCATTTCCCAGGTATCGCCTCGTTTCTTTTTTGTGAATACTGCTGATGTTGGTGTGTTTCCGAGCCAAATAACTTTCGCATTCGGTTTGAAGTTAAATTGATTTTCAACAAATAAACAATCCTCGATAAAATTGGGTGATACAGTGGTTTTGGGTGTTTTAAAATCGAACCAATCATTTACAGGAAGCTCAAACCCGATTCCATGCATATAATTGAAGAGGGATTTTTTTAGTCCAAAACTAAACTTAGAGTGATCAATGCCTGTTTTATCTGTGAATTGAACATCGTTATTGGCAAATGTGATTTCTTCATAAATGGGCGTAATACCATAATCTTCTGGCTTATGACCGATTGGACTATGAGTTGTTAAAGCGAACTGATGCCAAAACCCAGACTGAATTATTTCTAACTCAAACAACTGTCTGACCATTTCCAAACTATCAATTGTCTCTTGCTTAGTTTGTGTTGGATATCCGTACATTAAATACGAATGTACCATAATGTCTGAAGCAGTGAAGTTTCTAGTAACTTGTGCGACTTGTGCAACGGAAACACCCTTATCTATTAGTTTTAAAAGACGATCTGAAGCAACTTCTAGTCCGCCAGAAACTGCGATGCAACCTGAAGCCTTTAGTAATTGGCAGAGGTCGTTTGTGAAACTTTTTTCAAATCGAATGTTTGTCCACCAAGTCACAACTAATCCACGCTTAATTATTTCCAACGCAAGTGATCGCATTAATGCTGGAGGAGCTGCCTCGTCTACAAAATGAAATCCTCTTTCGCCCGTTTGTTCAATCATTTGCTCCATACGATCTACAAGAATCGTTGCTGCAATAGGTTCATAGATTTTAATATAGTCCAACGAAATATCACAGAATGTACACTTACCCCAATAACATCCGTGTGCCATGGTAAGTTTATTCCATCGGCCGTCGCTCCATAAACTGTGCATTGGATTGGCAATTTCAATGACGGAAACATACTTTTCCAGTAAAAGGTCGGAATAATCTGGGGTGCCAACGAATGCCTGTTTATAATCTGCTTGTTTGGAAGTGTTGTTATAAACAACAGATCCTTTTTCAAGTAAAAATGTACGTTTTAGTTCGGTAAAGCTTGGGTTTAGTATTTTTCTATGCAGTAATTCGACAGGCAATTCTCCATCGTCTAGGGTAATATAGTCGAAGAATTCAAAAACGCGCACGTCTTTTAGGGATCTCAGTTCCGTATTTGGAAAACCTCCACCCATCGAAACTACTACATGAGGGTGTTTTAACTTTAAAAATTGAGCACACCGAAATGCGCTGAATAGATTTCCCGGAAATGGAACAGACAAGCAGACCAGTTTAGGTTGGGTAGCTTCGATTCTTTGGTTTAAAATATCAAGTGTAATTGTGTCAATGAATGAAAGTTCATTTTGAAGTTCGTGATATAATTCATCAAACGAATTAGCACTCATTCCAAGACGTTCGGCATATCGACTAAATCCAAAATTTTCATCGATGCATTCCACTATAAAATCGGAGAGGTCTTCTAAAAAAAGTGTTGCCAAATGTTTTGCTTTATCTTGTTGACCCATATTTCCAAAGGCCCATTCCATATCGTCCAGTTGGTTAAAACGGGAAGCTCTAGGAAGAAAACTTTCCGTACATATTTGTCGTGCGAGGGTACTGCTTCCGCCTTGCAAAAAAGCAATGATTTCATCAATCAATTTCAGGTAATCTTCTCTTAGATAATAAATTCGAAGGGCATTTTCACTTTTTATTCTATTGTTTTCGAATGCAAAATCGAAGATGTGTTTGAGATTCTTCTTGGAGTACAGTTTTAATAAAACTTCAATTCCCAAGTCCATTTGGTAGCAAGAGATTCCTTTTGTATTTAAAAAGCCTTTTAGGTATGCCGTTGCAGGGTAAGGCGTATTTAATTGGGTAAATGGGGGTGTTATTAATAGAATGTCTTTCAAGAGCTGAACTTTTAATAAAGGTACATTTTCTTATCGCTTTTAAGCAAAAGTTATGGGAAGGGCCTTGTTTTAATTTTTCACTTAGAAAATGAAACTAATCGAATTTTTTAAGCCGTTTAATTGAATACATACCTTCTTGTGTGAAGTCAATTTTAAGAGAATCTTGTTCCTCATCATGAATGAAAGGAAATCCTGCAATCATATCTTCAGGTTGGACCGATTTCCCTTTGTATTTTTTCCAATACTTTTTAATTGTTGAGGCCTGACTTTTTTCAATTGCTACTAGAATTCCTTCTTCCTCTAGCTCATAGACAAGATGTTCTCCTCCTTCTTTTTTAAGAATTCCCATGTGAAACTATTTACGTTTGGCTTTAAAAGTACCATTTGGTTGTATGAAAACAAGTTCTTCCACTTTGCCATCTGCTCCATCATTGAATTCAAGGTTATATCCCTCAATAATCTTAAGTGAAAACGTGTTTTCTCCAGTTGCATATAATTCGTATTCTGGCTGACCGGGTACAAACAAATAAAGAACATCACCGCCTTTTGTATAAACTTTAACGGTTGCTCTTCCTAGGGTATATTCGCCAACAAATCGATCTAGTGAGCTTGCATCAATTTTAACTTCCGCCGGAGTGTTTTTAAATTCGATTGCATCTAATCCAGCTTGCAACATCATTCGTGCAGAAGAGATTTCACCTAAGTCATTTGTCGTAAAATTTACGAATAAGAGAGGAGTACCATCGTCTAGTTCTTCGCCCAGTTCGATCGGAGTAAAAACATCATAATGATAGTGACTTAACCAAAATTTTTCTCTTGGGAGATTAAGGAATAGCGTGTCATTTTCTAAGGTAATTTGCATTGAACCGTACCCTTCATTCGTGTATTTTCCGGAATAGTCTTTCAGATTATGTGACGGAGACGTTCCTGTTTTTTGAGTTGATTCAGATTCAATATTTTTTGCGGCTTCAAGGCCATCGGTATAAGATTGATATAAATCTTTATTCCAGTCTGTTTTGTCTACTCCAAGCAACCTATCGGCGATAATATTCCGCACTACTGATGGAATTGAGGACCCATTTTGATTCGCTAAAACAACAATTCCGATACTATCACTCGGGAAGAATGAAACACTTGCTGTGAATCCATCAATATTCCCCCCATGTTCTACGCGATAATGTCCTTTATAAGATGAAGTCATCCATCCATAGCCATAATTGGACATAAATAAATCTGAATGATCAGCTCCTGGAAGTCCACTCCCTACAATGGCTTGTGAACTGATGGCATCATTGACATATTGAGAAGGAATGATTTCTTTGCCTTCGTATTTACCGCTATTGATCCAAACTTTTAACCATTTCGACATGTCGTTTACAGAACTGTTCATGCTTCCTGCAGGACTCATTCCCGCAATATCGTAGTAATCAAGTTTAACGATTTTGTCGTCCTCCAAACCATAACCAAAGGATGCATTTTTTCCATTCTGCAAGCCCGAGATGTCGACACTGGTATTCTCCATCCCTAAAGGTTTTAGAAACATAGATTCAATATTTTCTTCCCATGTTTTACCCGTAATTTTTTCAGCAATCACACCTTGGGCTAAATACATGAAGTTGTTGTACTGCCATTGTTCGCGAACCCCATATGTTGGTTCATGAAACCGAACGCGTGAAAGCAAGCTGTCCTTCGAATTAGTAGGAAAAAAGTACCAAGCCAAATCATGACGAGGCAATCCTGTTTGGTGACACATAATGTCTTTTATAGTGACCAGGTTATCCATATCGCTATTAAAAAACTTGAACCCTGGGATATAGTCAGCAGGTTTATCTGAAAACGAAAGTTTATTTTCATTCCTTAAAACACCAAGTACCGCTCCAGTGAATGCTTTAGTAGTTGAACCAATTGCGAATTTAGTATTTGGATTGACAGGAACTTTATTTTCGAAATCGCTATATCCAAACCCTTGTGAATAAACGACTTCATTTTTTTTAACTACAGCAACCGCAAACCCTGCCGCTTTCCATGTTTCTAAAACATTTTGAAGTTCTTTATCGATGCCTTTGAGCTGTTTCGATGTGTTTTGACCAAACGAATTAAATGAAAGTCCTATAAGGACTAATGCGAAGAGTGTTTTCATAAGTTGTGAATTGTGGAATGAAGATAGTGAATCTTACCCGGTAAATGGCGTATAACGAAAAAAACCCTTCGGTTAGGAGAGGGTTTTTAATGAACATGTATCATTTTTGGCTAAAGTCTAAACTAAAACTATAAATGCACTTATGATAACTTTAGTTAATAAATGATTGATGTTCATGTCATGAATTTCGTTGGGTCAAAAGTAATACGTGAATATTTCCCAAACGTTCAATTTACATGAAATAAAAGTTAACGTTCTTTTACTGATCCAATACCAGACTTTGAAATCTTCTTGATTTTTGGTTTTCCCGTATATCGAATATTTCCTACCCCAGAAAAATCAATGGATAACTCATTAGTAACATTTATTTCAGAATTACCTACGCCATTTTGTTCTAGGTCCATGTTTTCAACGGTCAGGTCAAACGCTTTTAAGTCGCCCACACCATTTACTTCAAATTCGGCGTGTGTTACAATTCCATCGAGGATTACATCGCCAACCCCATTATATTCCAAAACTAGATTGGTACAATTCAATGATAATTCAGCATCACCGACACCAATGATTTCTAATTCAAGATCTTTGCAATTGATTGTATTGAAGGATCGAATATCCCCAACTCCGTTATGTACAATTTCTTTGAGTTCGGTAAAGATGACTGTAACTACAGCACGGTTTGATTTTTTGATTTTAACTTAAATATTGTAGCACTATATTTGTTTAGAAATTCTTTATAAAAAGAGGCGGAAAAACCCTCTTTTTATACCTCTACAGCCATTGACTCCGCTCTTTGAGTCAAGCTAATAGAATCACG
>JBFHHS010000037.1:0-17443 GCA_041596895.1 Crocinitomicaceae bacterium
AAAATAAATAAAATCTTTTTTCGCCGATGCTTTCAATTTGTATTTCGCTTATCGTTCAAAGCGGCTGCAAAGGTATGTAGACTTTTCTAATTAACAACCGATTTTTTAAAAGTTTTTTCAATTAATTTCTCATCCATTCATAATTCACTGATACAGAAGACTTCCAACTTTGAAGTTTTTTAACCCTGAGTACGTAAATTACGCAATAAGTCCAATTTATCAAGGTTCGGAGCAGATTCAAACTGAATCCCAGAAGCAATCGAACTCGTAATTAACTCTTCTCCTCTTACACCAATCATCACATTACTTGCTCCTTTTATTAATTGTTCGACTGCAAATGCCCCCATTCTGCCAGCAAGAATTCGATCAAATGCTGATGGACTCCCACCTCTTTGTATGTGTCCAAGAACAGAATGCCTTAAAGAATAACCATCCATCAAGGGAGCAACCTTATCCATGATTTCCTTTGCTCCTCCACCATCATCGCCTTCTGCCACTATCACGATTGAACTTCGTCTTCCCTTATTCTGTTCTTTTAAATCAACAGCCAACTCTTCAATGTCCGTTAATTCTTCGGGAATTAAAACTGTTTCAGCTCCAGAAGCAATTGCCGAATTCAAAGCAATAAAGCCAGCATTCCTTCCCATCACCTCAACAAAAAAGATTCTATGATGACTTCCTGCAGTATCTCGTATTTTGTCTACAGCATCAATTACTGTATTCAATGCAGTGTCATATCCTATTGTATGGTCTGTACCTGCAATGTCGTTATCGATTGTTCCTGGAATTCCAATAACAGGTATATTCATTTCAGTAGAAAGAATATTTGCACCTGTAAATGTCCCATCCCCGCCTATACATATTAAAGCATCAATATTATTCTCCTTTAAATTCAGTATAGCCTTTGCTCTACCTTCTTTAGTTCTAAAAGCTTCGCTTCGAGCCGTCCCTAGGATAGTACCTCCTCTTTGCACAATATTATCTACATCAGCAAAACTCAAATCCATTGAGCGCGCATCCATTATACCTTCATAACCATCATAATACCCAACAGGGGTCAATCCGTTATTTAAACAATACTTTGTAATTGATCTTACACAAGCATTCATTCCTGGTGCGTCCCCTCCTGAAGTGATAATTCCGATTCTTTTCATACACTAAAAATAAACAAAGAATATATTAATTAGAATATCTTTATGGAAAAGAACAATTGATTGCATCTTAATAATAATGCTCTTCAACAAACGTAAAACATATCACAAATTTACAGACGATGAACTTATATCTATATATAAGGACCAACCATCTGCCCAAATCATTGGTGAGCTATATAAACGTTATGGTCATTTAGTGATGGGAGTTTCAATGAAATATTTGAAAAACAAATTTGATGCTGAGGATGTAACAATGACTCTATTTGAAAAATTAGCAATCAAAATAGCAAAAAGCGATATTACATACTTTAAGTCATGGTTATATATGGTAACGAAAAATGAATGTTTGATGTTACTTCGAAAAAAAGGAAACTTGACTGTAGAACTAACTCAAGAATTAGAAAGCAAAGATACGCTTGAAGAAAAACAACAAAAAGAAATCCAAATCGAACTATTAGAGTCGGCTATTAATGAACTAAAAGAAGAACAGCGGGAATGTATAAAGCTATTTTATATAGAGTGTAAATCATACCAAGAGATATCGATTTTGTTGGAGAGGGATATTAAAAAAGTAAAAAGTGCGATTCAAAATGGAAAACGCAATTTAAAAATCAATTTAGAAGGAAAAAATGAATTCAAATCGATTACATAGCATGTTCGGTTCTAGACGAAAGCTTAGTCGTGATGATATTGAAAAATATGGTCAGACAAGTAATCAAGAGCTGAAAAATGACATTGAACAAAACGCAATGTCAGATTCATTCGAACAGGATGCATTAGAGGGTTGGGAGGATTTATCCTATGACACTTCAGTGATGTCTCGTTTGGACCAGAAATTCATTGCGCCTAAAAACTTTACATGGCTTTGGGTAACAGGAACAGCTATTACATGTTTTATTGTTTTTATTTTGGTTGAACCATTATTTAATCCTAAGCCAATTGACCAACCAATTATTGCGGCAGAACCAAACAACCTTCCAGCGCCCCCCCAACAAATAATCGTCGAAGAATCAGACATACTTATTTCAGATGAAATTGAGGAAATGACTGTGCGACCAGCGCAAGATCAGATTAAACCAGCAGAAATTAAAAGTGATTACGCAGACCGCAATCCAACTTTAATTAATGAAATCAATTTGGATGTAGAACCACTACCAACTTTACCCATTGAAGAAAATGAAGCCACTTCAAGTATTGTCTTTCCGCATAAGGCTGCAAAAGAAATCTATCTATACGATTTTAAACTTGTCGATTACCGCATTTACAGGTCCCGTCCAACCATAAAAACAAAACAAATGGTTTTAACAGGCACACCTGCGAATCAAGAAGGAAAAGCAATGAATGATGAAGAGTTTACATGGAAAGATGTTGATGTTCCTTATATTGACTACATCAATAAATCAATTCGGATTTTTAGTCAAGGAAACTATAAAAAAGCACTTTCACGATTCGAGACCATCTTGAAAACTTATCCAAATGATGTAAATGCAAACTTCTATGGCGGATTATGTCTTTATAATTTTGGAGAGTTTCAACAGGCAATAAAGTACTTTGATGAATGTTTGAATGGACCCTATTCAAATTTTGATGAAGAAGCGTTATGGATGAAAGCAATATCACTCAAGGATAGTGGTCAAAAAAGTAAGGCTAAATCAATCTTCCAAGAAATTGAAGATTTAGACGGGTTTTATTCAGGTCAAGCAAAACAAGAATTACAAAAATAATCACGACATCATTGTATCAATTTCGATAATTTTGCGTTAATGATTTGTATATCATACTAAGTAATGCGTAAAATTCTTTATTTCTGTTTCTCAATCACACTGTTCTGTGGACTCGCCTCCATTGGAACAAACAACCCTGAAAAACAGTTGAAAGATTTCTCCGTATTCAAAGATGGTATTTACACAAAAGAAGGTCGCATTGATTTGCACCACTCCAAAACTGAATTCGACAAACATATAAACGCATTAGAAAAACGGCTTCGCGTAGAGCAATCTGTATTGAATCAATTTAAGCTTTACAGTTCTACTCTTGCAAAAATTGAATGCGGACACACACAGATTCATCCCACGAAAAGCGTATTAAAGGAATGGTTATCTACACGGAATTCACTACCCATCGATTTCTATTTAATGAATGATCGACTTGTTGTGGGTAAACTTCATTCTGAAGACAAGAAAATCATATTTCTTGGTAAGTCGGAGTACGAAAAGAAAAAAGAAATTCCAGAAGGGTCAGAGATTTTATCCATAGACGAAAAAACAATTCCTCAAATAATGGAAGGCATTTCACAATTCTTATCGTCCGATGAGGATCATATCGCATTTAAATATTATCAAGCCAGCCAAATGTTCGACTTTTACCGACATTTAAGTGAACCATTCGCGAAAGATTCGATTGAAGTCATCTATATACACCGAAAAGATACAAATACCATTTTTTTACAAACAGGAACAGCTCCAGTTCATTCAATGAACGAACGTTTAGGGAAGAGTGCGGAGAAATACGAGCAAGAAGAGGAAGAATTCGGAAAATTTACAATATCTCGAAAATGCGGTTATTTCAGATTTACGTCTTTCAAAAATTCGCACGGTAAAAAATACAACGAATTTCTTGAGAAATCATTTAAAAAAATGAAGAGTCGTAAGATTAAAAAAATGATTGTGGATGTACGTGGGAATACTGGGGGCGCAATGCAATATGCTTTTTTGAGTTATGTCGTTGGCCCTGATGTTGATTTAGGTCGCTATGTCGTAGAAAAGCCAAAACAAGGTGTTGAAAATGTTCATTTCAAAAAATTACATTCAGATTATCGAAAACATAGAAGAATGAGTAATGCTCAAAAGCGATTGAAAAGGAAAGGAAAGTTTAATGACGGAATGATTAAAACGGAAAAAGTTGATCCAGAATTAATTTTCGATGGTGAAATCGTGGTGATTACAGATTTTGGAACTTTTTCTTCAGGATCTATGATTGCATGTCATTTGAAAACTCTAGCCAACGCCAAAATAGTTGGACATACCCCAGGAGGTAGTTTTTATAAAGGAAATGCAGGAACATTGATTTTAAAACTTCCAAAGTCTGGATTAAAACTATTCATCAATCCAAACACATTCTATTCTCAATTGCCTCCGACCATTGATCACATTGCTATTAAGACTCCAGATGTTAAGTTGAATAACTTGATTTTAGACGAAAAGAAGCGCGATGCATATTACTTTAAGCAAGCTATAAAAGCATTCCGTTAGATTTTCTTTGTAGATTAGTAATGTAAACAATTGCATTATGAAACTACTATCCATTCCATTCTTTACACTTTTATTGATTTTTACTTCATGTAAACAAGAACCTGCACCCGTTGAAACAATTATTGAAACAATTGAAGCTGAAATCCCAGAAGCAGATAACTTCAACTACGACACCTTAACTGGGATTTACATCTCAGATTTTGGCGGGTCTGATATTCGCATTGTGCTGAATTACGTAAGTGGAAACAATGCCATTGGTTACAACATTCACAAAGGACTTCAGCGAAACATCAATGGGCCAGTGCGTGTTTCGGGTGATTCCATTTATATGACATTAAATGAACCGGGAGACCATGAATATGATGGCGCTTTTGAATTGACTTTTGTTGGAATTGATTCTAATCCAAAGGGTGAATGGACATGTAATAATGGTTTGATCGGAAAAAAATCGCTCAATCTTAAAAAGCAATTAAGTAATCGAGGAGATACTGATGAAATCAATGCAATAAATTTCACTCAAAATTTTGGATGGATGTATGATTCAATTGGAAATTATAATTTTCAAGAGGATGGACTTTGTATCTACGATTATTACCCAACAACAGACGATGTATCTCGAGTAGAGCAGTTGGTTGAGATTAAAGGAACTTGGTCATTTAACAAAGATGAAGTTAAAATTGACTGGCAACCAAACAGTGTTTTTTCAGCAGGACCAATGATTTTAAAAATAAATCGAGATGAATACGGCGAGCCATTTTTAGAGAACGACGATCGAACAATTCACAATCACTTCTGGTAAAAGTGCCAAGGAATCTAAGTGTGATATTTCGAAGTCTTATAAACCTGATCGCTTTTGTCGCTATTTCGTACGCGTCGTATTTGCTTGTACTTCTTTCTTTACCCTACATTCATTTCGAAAAGAATGTAGCATTTCTTGAAACAAAGCAGTTAATCTATCACATCAGACCCTGGCGATACAGTTTTTACGTGCATGTGTTCTCAAGTCCCATTGTTATTATCAGTGGATTGCTGCAGTTTAATAGAAGGATCATGCGAAACTACCCTGGAGTACATCGCAAAACCGGTTACCTCTATATCATTACTGTTCTTTTCGTCTCTGGTCCATCTGCCTTTATTATGTCACTGTATGCCACAGGAGGATATATCACACAGGTTAGTTTTGTAACACTCACAATTCTTTGGATTTTGTTTACAATCCAAGCGTTAAGGGTTGTAAAAAAAGGAGCATATGAAATCATGTCAAATGGATGATTCGCAGTTATGCATTAACCCTTTCGGCTGTTACCTTGCGGTTCTATGCTTACCTTTTTGACTATTTCAATTTAGACATTTCTCCAAGAGAAACTTATACTATTATTGCGTATATGAGTTGGATTCCGAATTTAGTTTTCGCAGAATTTTTAATTCGAAAGGGGTATGTACACTATTTACTCCGCGGTCGGTAATTCTTCATAATCAGAAAGCAATTCGATTTGCTCTCCTTCTATGCGATCTATCTTCCCATCCTCTCGGACCTTAAACATAAAGCGTCCTACATTTTTGTAATCAACGATTTCATTTTCAAAATAACCTTTATCATCTGGATCATATTTGTAAATCGTTTTTTTCAAAATCACGCTAATCTTAAAGTCCTTGGTTAACTCTGAATCCATGATATTTGCATCCATCGTTGTTCTACCACCAATTTCTTTCTTGTCAATGAGTTTCCCTTCATGCGTAAAGGTTGCCATTCGATAGACTGAAGGTCCATCCGGCCCCATGAATTCATCTCGAACTAAATAAATCAATGCAACAAATTTATCCGTTTCATATGCTTGCGCATATTGATAAAATCCCTTACTAACTTCACGCGAGAACTCTTCATCACGCATTTCAGAAACATACTTCTCAAATTCATAAGAGATGTTTTTTAAATTATCATCGTCTTCGCCAAATACTGTTTTAAGTTTAATTGGAAACTCTGCTTGAGGAAATAATCGTCTAAATTGTAACCAAAACAAATTCTCAGAATTCGAGACACCTCTTAAACCTTTTTTTAATGACTCATTAAAGAGCCAGCTATCGCGTAAATTTTCTAAATCAGAATCTACATTGATATGTTCAATATTATTGTAGCCTGCTTGAAGTGCATACTCAAGGTATTTTGCAGACATATCCTTCTTGTCTTGCAATGAATAGATACATGCTTTATTGTAGAGAATTTTTGAAAACGGTTGAAAATCTAATTGTTCAGCCATTCCGTAAGCCAATAAAGCATCATCATAAGCTTTTTTATCCATATAGACATTGGCCAATTCATAATACGCTTTACTTGATGGTTCTTTGAGGAGTGATTTTCTTAAATAGTAATCAGCGCTATCTAAATCGTTTTCGTTTTTAAAAGCGTTTAATCCTTTAAGAAATAACTCATTGGCCTCTCTCACAAACTTCTCTTCATTATTCAGAAACGCTAGGATTTTGTTCCCTTTGAACAAGTCATCTTCAGAAATCTCTACGGGTAAAACCTGAACTTCAGTTATCGTTTCTGCCGGAATAGGTTCTCCACACCCTGATAGTACAACGGTTACAATTGATAATCCAAGAATAGAGGCAAGAGAATTCATAGCGTTTATTTTACTTAAAAATAAGAGAAGTATTTGATACTTAGCCAGAAAAATCAATCTCTTACTCAAAAAACTTATCTCCAGCTTTCACCATTCTTCTTAACAATGGACTTGGTCTGTAACGATCTTCTCCATATTCAGTATACATTGACTCTAACTTATTCAGAACGAAATCTAAGCCCAATTCATCCGCCCAAAGCAGCAATCCTTTTGGATAATTCACACCTTTTGTCATTGCTAAATCAATAGCTTCTTTGGATCCGATATTTAAGAATAAAGCATCCACCGCTTCATTAATCAACATCACCAAGATACGCTCGAAGATTTGTTGTCCTAATACGCGGTCTTCATTTGGAGCTGGGTTCACAGCACCTTCTGCATAGTTAAAGAAACCTCTTCCAGATTTACGACCTAAGTATCCTGCCTCAGCATGACGCTTTTGTGTAAAGGATGGCTTATATCTCGGGTCGAAATAGAATGCCGTAAATACAGTTTCTGTTACTGTATAGTTTACATCATTACCAATGTAATCCATTAATGTATAAGGTCCCATTCGGAAACCTCCAATTTCAGTCATTGCCCAATCAATAGTAGCAAAATCAGCTACACCTTCTTCATAGATACGCATTGCTTCACCGTAGAATGGTCTAGCAACACGATTTACGATAAACCCCGGAGTATCCTTACATACTACAGTAACTTTACCCCAACCATCGATCAACGATTTCGCCGTATTTAATGTCTCTTCAGACGTTTGAACAGCTGGAATGATTTCAACCAACGGCATTAATGGCGCTGGATTGAAAAAGTGAATACCGATAACGCGACTAGACTCTTTAACAGAAGCGCCAATAGAAGCGATTGATAATGAACTCGTGTTAGAAGCCAAAATACATTCTTTCGATACGATTGACTCTAAATTGGCAAATACTTTAGATTTGATATTAATATCTTCGATAATTGCTTCAATTACAATTCCACATGATGCAAAATCATTTACATCTGTTGAATACACCACATTCGATTGAGTAGCATCGGATTGTTCTTGAGTAATTTTCCCCTTCTCAACCAAACGAGCCATAATCTTAGCCAACTTCGCTTTAGATTTATTTAAAACTTCCTCATTCAAATCAACAAGTACTGTTTTATGACCATTCTGAGCCGCAACCTGAACGATTCCTGATCCCATTGTTCCTCCACCTAAAACTCCAACATTCATATCTATATCTTTTCTATTCTTTAATATCTTTCTTTCTAAAAGTTCTGTTTTAACTACTCTCCTTTGAAAACTGGCTTTCTTTTTTCCATAAAGGCAGCAACACCTTCATTGAAGTCATACGATTGACCTGCTACCGTTTGTAATTCTTCCTCTAAATCTAATTGAGTCTCTAGGCTGTTTGTAAAACTTGCATTCACCGCTTGTTTCGTTAGACCAAGTCCTTTTGTTGGCATAGCAGCCAACTTTCCTGCGAATTTTGCAATAAAAGCATCAAACTCTTCGTCTGAAACTGCTTTATAAATCATGTTCATATCGTCTGCTTCTTGCGCAGTGATTTTATCTGCTGTCATCATTAAAGCCAAAGCTTTCTGAGAACCAATAATTCTAGGTAAGAAGAAGGTTCCTCCTGAATCTGGGATTAAACCAATTTTCGAGAAAGCCTGGATAAAGCTTGCACTTTCTTTTGCAATTGTAATATCACAAGCTAGCGCAATATTTGCACCTGCACCAGCAGCAACGCCATTCACGGCGGCAATTACGGGTTTATTCAAATTTCTAATTTTTAAAATAATTGGGTTGTAGTGTTCTTTTACAATTGACTTCAATTCAGGACCATTTGGATCTGTTGCTTCCGCTAAATCTTGTCCAGCGCAAAATGCTTTTCCTTCTCCTGTAATCACAATTGCCCTTACCTCATCATTCGATGCACAATCATCCAACGCCTTTTGAAGGTCCATTGCCATTTCTTTATTGAATGAATTAAACACCTCAGGGCGATTTAATTTCAATTCGCACACACCATTATTTATAGAAATTCCTAATAACATTATTTTCTCAATTTGGTTTTCACGAAGATAATTAGAATAAAATAGTTCTGCCTGTGACATTCGAATTATTTCAGTCTCATTTCCCTATATTTGAATAAACCTTAGAACAAATGAAAAATATTTTTGACAAAGCGATCACGGACGAATTCATTGCACGTATAGAGAAGCTTGATTCCCAAACAACACCAACTTGGGGTAAAATGAATGTTGGACAAATGCTTGCTCATTGCAACGTGACGTATGCATTGATTTATGACGAGACTCAAAGTCCAAAAGCTACAGGATTTAAAAAATTCTTATTAAAAGCATTAATTAAACCCATTGTTGTAGGTGAGAAACCATACAAGAAAAACAGTCGTACAGCACCTGACTTTTTAATTACAGACGAAAAAGAGTTTAATGCTGAAAAAACACGATTGATTCATTACATGAACAAAACCCAAGAATTAGGAGCTTCGCATTTTGATGGAAAAGAATCTCATTCTTTCGGTGCACTGAACACCAATGAATGGAATAACATGTTTGTTAAGCACTTGGATCACCATTTAACTCAATTCGGAGTGTAATTACAGATTATTTTAACAAGAGTGCTCAAGGGCGCTCTTTTTTATGCCTTTAAAATCGCAGAAGCACGATTCTCAATTTCTTTTTTGAGCGATTTGGGTTTCAGAACTTTAATATCACCACCATAACTCAATATTAACCGTATCAATTCTTCAGAGACATTTACTTCTAAAGAAAACGTGAACCCCGTGTCGTTCATCGCAATAACTTTCTGCGAAGTGTGAAATGGTAATGAATCAATGTATTTTGCTGCGATTGTCTTTGCTGTAAACTCAACAATTTCTGGAGGAGTATTTCCGCTTGTAATACCAACAGCGTATTTGAAAAAGTTATCCGCGTTAAAATCTGCTGGTCTAGACATACGTTCTTTAGAAACTTCAACTTCTTCCATACGGTCTAAACCATACGTGATGTATGTATTCTTTGATAGATCGAATGAAATTAAATACCAACGATTACTATATTCCTTTAGCAATAGTGGAAGTACTTTTCTGGGCTTCATTTCGCCAGAAACGAAACTGGTATAATCAAATGTAATGACTAATTGTTGTTTGATTGCTTCTAGAATTGGAGTTAGGAATTCATTTCCTTCACCTGACATCGATTTCTCGAATTGAATAAATTCATCGGCATCGTCATCAGAGACTGAAACACGATCAACAATTTTATCAATTGCACTACTGAACTGTTGAAACATCCCAACGTCTCTAAACTGCATTAACGTTTTAGCAGCAAAACTAATTGCTCCCAATTCATCTTCAGTTAAGGGAATATCGTTTATTGAAAAATCGGGATCCTCATAATAATATCCCCGTTCACGTTTACTGTATTTAATTGGCGCATCATGTTCCATACGCATGGCAAACATATCCTTTTCGATTGTTGAATCACAAATATGATCACCATCTACACTGCCAAACAACGCTTCTTCGCATGCCTCTCTTAGATCACGTTTACTCGGAAATGGATTATATTTATTCCCGATGCATTTATCGATGATTCGATAACGTATTAACGCATTTTTAATGTGAGGCATAGTATGAGGTTAAAGAACCGCTTCCTTCTTTTTATATCCGAAAAGTTCGTAATATTTAATTGCTTTTACCACTTGTTCAGGAACATCTTCTTCCCAGCTTGAAGCATCCGCCTTAATTTTTGAAAGCACCTCATCTGACATGATTCCTAACAATTTCTGATTAAAATCTTCAAATTTCGCAAGCTTATGATTGTCTTTCATGTATTGCAACAATCCCTTTAAGTTATCAGGAACTTTGAAGTTGTCCAATGAATACAACTCACCTGTTTCAACATTATTAGCAGGATAAACATAAAGTGTAACATCATGTCCGAACCCTCTACCAAACGCTTCCAATAATCCTCCAGGAAGATTTCCATAATAGCGCTCATCAAAAATGGTTTGCAAATTGTAAATACCGGCAATTACTCCCATTTTATGACCTCTAGCAATTGGCGCTAAATAATCGACCATTTTATAATGCTTCAGATAATTACTAATCATTACTGTATAACCTAAAGTCCCGAGTAATTCTGCACGATCCACAAAATCCTTATCGGAAATCTTTCCATCGGCAGTCAAATCCTTCAGTGTCAATTCAAACACAACGCAAACATTGTCCTTATTTATTCCTTCTTCGAGTAAAAACTGTTCCGTTCCACGTTCGATCATATCGATATGGACCTTTGTTACTGGTCTAAAACGACCGCGCATCAAAAGAATGTTCTTTTTGTATAACGCAGTTGCAGGTTGAAGAACATTACCACTTAAATCAAACATTGTAGCATCAGTAATACCACGCTTTACCAAATTCAATGCTATAATTCTATTATCTGCATCTTCAAAATCTGGTCCTGAGACACGAAGCATATCAATTTCCATTTTATCTCGAGGAAGTCGATGTACAAGATTAGCTAAAAACTCATCTAAATCGTGATTGTGGAAATAAGCCGAGTAAATCAAATTCACTCCTAAGATACCCAAAGCTTCTTGTTGTGCTTTATGACTATTATCGTGCATTTTAATGTGCAGGATGACATCATTTACAGGCCCTTCGAGTGAAAGTTGAAAACGCATACCAACCCAACCTTGACCTTGATTGGTTTTATGATAATTCAAAGACTCAACCGTATTACAAAATGCAAAGAAACGTTTTTCCTTATACTTTTTAGGAAGGCGTTCTTTCATCACTTCATACTCTTTTTCAAGCATCGTTTGTAATCGATCTTCACATACGTAACGTGAAGCTTCGCCATACATTGAGTCAGAGACTTTCATGTCATATGCCGATTGAGTATGAGCGATGGTACCTGAGCTACCTCCTGCCTTGAAAAAGTTTGCTGCTACCTCCTGTCCTGCTCCAATCTCAGCAAAACACCCGTAAATATCAGATGTTAAATTGATTTTAAGCGCCTTCTCTTCTGTTGTCAGTCGTCTTTCGTCTATCATAATCTATTTTCTATTACAAAAGAAACAAATTTATTTATTGCGGCTCCTGAAAGTCAGGATTATTAATAAATGTTTCATCCGTTAAAGTGAGTAAGAATTGCTTAATTAAATCTTTTTCATAAGCATCCAGTTGAACCCCACCTTGACTCGCAAATTCAATCAAAGGATCAATCGTTGAGCTCATTTGAATTCCAGAAGAATAATGTTCAATCACTTCCTCTAAAGTATTAAATCTGCCATCATGCATGTAAGGTCCTGAATACTCGATATTTCTTAACGTTGGGACTTTAAATTTCCCAAAGTCGGATGGATTACCTGTAACATCACCACGTCCATTATCCGAAAAAGTAGCATCCAATCCGTTATTGCTAAATTTCTGGACTTGCATTAGAGGACCATTGTGGCAATGAAAGCAATCGGCACCATTCAAACTCTTGAATAAATCATAACCCGCAGTTTCCTCTGGCGTTACAGTTGCATAAATAATTTGTTCAGAAGCACTCAATGGAAGATTGTTCTCTGCCTTATACATGACATCGTATTTAGACGACCCAGAAATCATAGTTCGTATAAACTGTGCAATCGCTTTCGCAGCATGTGTAGAATCAATATCTGTGGTATTGAAAGCTTCAAAAAACAAATTCTTATATGTTACATCACTTCTCAAGGTTGACATAACATCCGTCCAGTCGTCATGCATTTCAATAGGATCTTCTACAGGAATTAATATTTGCTCTTCTAATGTTTTTGCTCTGCCATCCCAAAAGAAAAAATTATTCCACCCCACATTAACAAGTACCATTGAATTTCGCGTACCCGTCACACCATCGATTCCTTCTGAAAACTGATTTGGATCTGAAAACGCACTTGACGGAGCATGACATCCGGCACAAGACATGGAATTATCACCACTCAATTTTTTCTCGTAAAATAGCTTTCTACCTAGCGCTACTCCCTCCACCGTCATAGGATTATCTTCCGGAATTTGCATTACTGGAAAATGACTGGGAATTTTTAATTCATACGGCGTTGGAACATGTTCCACTTTATCCTTCTTACAAGACAAAGCCACACTAATAATTATAAAAAGAAGTAATAAATACTTCATCAAAATGGGGTTAAAGCTTCTTTGAAATTATCCATCACTTTTGCACTTATGACTTCTTGACCAGCCATGGTATGTGATGTGTACTCTGTTTTGACATCAATAGATGAAGTTCCAGTATCTAGGAAATGAAGCATATCCAATTTTAGCGGGAAATAATATCCGGAACCTATGTTTATCCAGTTGATATCTGTAAACGAAAGGTTTTTTAAATTCTCATCCTTTCCAATATGAAAGACAACATTGTGATCAAACAAGGCGATTCCATCTTGAATTGTATCTACTTTGGCCTCAATTTTAACAAAAATATATCCTGGATTCCAATCCCAATGCATGTCATTCGCATTTGAAATATACAGCCAACTATTCGGATCAAATCCAACGGGATCATTGTGATTGACAGAAGCACCAACACCCAAGTTCATCTGAAGATTTGGATAATTAACAACATCTCCTGTTCTTTCGATCATACTCGTCCCTCTTAATCTGTAATCAAAAAGAGCAACATCCTTTAAGAGATTGAGTCCACTTCTAACATCTTGAAGGTAAAATTTGATATCCGTAAATTGAATATCGTAGCCCTCTGGAGTCTGATATGTAGAATCCAATAATAAATCTTCCCCGCCAAACACAGGTTGAACCGTCACTTTTAATGGATCAGACGACTGCATTACTATCTCAGGATCATCCGATTTACAAGAAGTTAAGGATAATATCCCTAAACATAATACTGTCAATTTTTTTAATGCACGCATATACCAAATTTACGAAATTATCTATCAATTTTAACTATTAACATTCTAGGAATAAATTGATCCAAAAATTCCATACAAAAGATTAATAAATTATCTTCGAAAGAAACTCTTATCTGTGATTGAACCAACACCAAAACCATTAAAAATTCTCAACGCATCTGCTGGAAGCGGTAAAACATATCATTTGGTGAAAGCATATGTTCAGTTACTCATTACAGAAGAAAAGAATCTATCAAGTTTTGCGAACGTTATAGCTATGACGTTTACAAACAAGGCAGCGTTGGAAATGAAGGAACGAATTATTGCTGCTTTAGATCAAATCAGCTCTCCGGAAATTTATAAGAATAAAGCCAATCAATTAACTCATGATATCGCTGAGGACTTAAGTATTTCGGTAAAAGATGTACAAGTTAGATGTAAACGTGTTTTAAGCAATATTCTACATCAATACGAGGAGTTTCATGTAATGACCATTGATAAATTCAATCTACGTTTGATAAAATCTTTTGGACGCGACCTAGACTTGCCGAACGATTTTGAAGTGGTACTTGACGAGACTGAAATCATTGAAAAAATTGTAGATGATATTTTAAATCAATTAGGAGAAGCAGGATCTGAAGAGTTGAATAAACTCATTATGTATTACGCAAAATCTAATATTGATGATGGTAACCAATGGAATTTCAGGCGAAGTCTGATTGATTTTGGAAAAATATTGAGAGACGAAAAGAACAATCATATCATTGAGCAATTGATGGTAATGGATTTTTCAACTGATCAATTTGGTAGGTTAATCCATGATAAAAAGAAAATCGACGCTGAATTTATTGCACGTGCACAAGCACTTAAAAATGAGGTCGATGCAGTAGGGTTAGACCAAGAGTATTTACCTGGAAAAAGTGCTACTTTCAATGCAATTCGCAAAGTTATCGGCTACACAAAATTCCTTACAGACTTTAATAAAGAAGTGCAATTATTCACTCCTACATTCCTCAAGAATTTGGAGGCAGAACTAAAGCCTAAACAAATCTATCCTCAATCTGTTAAAGATAAAATATACGAACTGAATAAGTATTGGGAAGAGAATTTAACAGAATATGCTACGCTTGAAATGTTCTTGAAGAATTTCTTTAATATGGCCTTGCTTCAGTTTATGGCTGCGTCATTAAAAAAAGTACGAAAGGATGAGCAGTTGATCCGAATTTCCGAATTTAATTCCCTGATTTCCGAATTGATTCAAAATGAAAATACGCCATTTATCTACGAGCGTTTAGGGAATAAATTTCATCATTTTTTACTTGATGAATTTCAAGACACATCGCGACTACAATGGTTGAATTTAGTCCCATTGGTAAAGGAGTCAATGTCTCAAAATAAAGAAAACTTAATCGTTGGAGACCCAAAGCAATCAATCTACCGATTTAAGAATGGAATCGCTGAACAATTTGTAGCATTACCTAAAATTTACAATCCTGAAAAGGACCCTCAAATCGCTGCACAATCGGCCTATTTTGATTCAATGGGCGAGTTAACCGAATTGGGAAATAACTGGAGATCAAGTCCTACGATAGTTAATTTGAACAATGATTTTTTTGTTACCCTTCGAAGCGCACTTCCTGAATCAGCAGCTGAATTTTACAACTCAGTAATCCAGAAGCCACAATCAAAACTGAATGGCAAGGTTGAAATTATTTCAAAAAAAGAGAAGAAAACTTCAGATGAACTTGTACCTCAAATTATCAAGTGGATTGAAGAATGTAAGGCGGATGGATTTAAACCTGGTGAAATATGCATTTTAGGAGGAACAAATAAAGAATGTAATCGTTGGGCATTGGGATTAAACTCGGCAGGATATAAAGTCGTATCAACGGATTCTCTATTAATAAACAGTTCATTAAAAGTTCAATTAACGATCGCGTTTTTGCGTCGTAGGTTAAATCCTTCTGGAGAAAATGAGAAGAAGCGTTTTGCAGAATTGTTTTTTAGAATTAAATCTGGATCATACGACGATTACCAAAAGTATATCATTGAAGGTGAAGGAGAAAACGGCAAAAAATTTAGAACATTTGATGATTTCCGATTTTTGAGCGATCATTTTGGAGGAGCTCGAAATTTCTTCTTCAAGCATGAAAACCTATATGACCTTATTCAACAATTCTACACGATTGCAGGATACAACGAATTGACAGATCCTTATTTGCATCATTTAGCTGATTTGACTTTTGATTACGGATTAACGAAAGGACCAGATTTGCGGTCATTCTTAAAAGAATACGAAGGGAAGAAAAACAAAATCGCGGTACAGATTCCAGAAAGTGATGAGGCAATACAATTGATGACTATTCATAAATCAAAAGGGTTAGAATTTCCTGTTGTGATTGTTCCAACAATGAGTTTCTCTAGTGATATTAAATCGCATTTTTTAATCCATTTAGACGATTATGTGGTTTATAAAAAGCCCTCTGGAAAAGATCATTTAGACGTAGTCAAGGAATTATACGAAGCTGAGCGTACGCAAATAGTTGCTGACAATGTGAATCGTTGCTATGTTGCTATGACCAGGCCTATAGAACGATTATATATTTCCAACTACTTCGATAAGGTTTCATTTGGGACATTGTTCCACGAAATACTTGAGGCAAATCCAAATGCAAAAATAATCGACGATACATTGACTTTAATCCTCGATGATGGAGATCGTTCACCTCAAGAAAAGGAACCAATTGAATCTGAATTATTTACCCCGAACAATGTGTCTGATCGACTTTGGTTTCCTGACATATCATTGCAAGACAACGAGACCTTGATGGAGACTGATTACTTGAGTGATGAGATGCAGTTTGGAATCCAATTCCACTACTTAGCAAGTATCATTGAGGACAAAAATGAAATTAAATCCCAGATAACAATAGCGATTCAAGAAGGAGAAGTCTCTCAATTCAACTTTGAAGAATTGAATTCAAAATTGAACGCCCTATTCGACAATAAAGAATATGAACTGTTGTTTCAAGGAAAAACAAAAATATTGAATGAGCAGGCAATCATCGTGAACGAAACAACGACGTTACGTCCTGATAAAATCATCATTAAAAAAGATGAAACGATTATTATTGATTACAAAACAGGATTACCAAGTCAAAAGGATGCGAAACAAGTAAACGAATATCGATTGACATTAGAAGCGATGGGGTATCCAAATGTGCGGAGTTATTTATTCTACACCACATTGAATGAACTTAGAATTGCATAAAAAAAGGCCTTCCAATTGTGAAGACCTTTTTTTAATACTATTTAGAATAAATCGTCGATAATTGAATCATCTACAATTTCAGGAATCGTAACTTTTAGATTTGGTTCCATTTCCATGGCACGTTTTATTGCAAACATCGCCCCTTCATTCCGAGCCCAACTTCTTCTTGAAATACCATTATTGACATCCCAATGCAACATCGACTTCAATCTTCTTTCTGCATCAACAGA
>JBFHHS010000038.1:0-17363 GCA_041596895.1 Crocinitomicaceae bacterium
AGGTTTTGCATAATAGAAAAAATAGTTATCTTTGCAGTCCAATTTTAGACAATAAGAGGAAATACATAAATCATGAAAAGAACGTTTCAACCATCAGTTAGAAAAAGAAGAAACAAGCACGGATTCCGTAGTCGTATGGCTACTAAGAACGGGCGTAAAGTATTAGCGGCACGTCGTCGTAAAGGAAGAAAGAGAATTTCTGTTTCTGACGAAGGAATGCACAAGCGTTAATCTTTTCTTTAAGAGATTAAAAGCCGATGTAGTGATACATCGGCTTTTTTTGTTCCTTAATTTTATGAAAGAGCGTTTAATAAACGATTCTTTCAGTCGAATATGAATGCTTTTTGAGTGGAACCATGAGAGAAGAGGTTTATGAGAACTGTGTTGTTTCTTTGCTTCACGGTTCTACCAAATAAAACTGTGATTTTTATCAATGTTTTTTTGAGAGGCTAAACATCGGTAAGTTGATATTAATATACAACAACCATCACTTTCATTCGAGACCTAATAAAAACCTCATTTTGCTTGTAACAATTTATAGCAAAGTTAATTCAATCAAATTAAGAAGAACAATCTAGTGTATCGCGACAGATATTAATTTATGGAATTGTTTTATTCATGGCTTATCGATAGCAGGGGAAACGTAATATTTTAATCAAAAAAAATGGGAAGCCAATCAGCTTCCCATTTTTTAATTTAATCTATTATTCTAGATCTCTCCAGCTACTGCCTCAGAAACATTAATGATGTGATCCCCCACTTTCTCGAAAGAAGAGAAGATATTACTATAAATTAAGGCACTGTTCATATTGAAGTCTGTACTTTCAATTGTTTTTAAGTGTTGTCTTCTTAACTTATCGCGAAGTGCATTGATTTCTTTTTCTTTTGCATTTGCTTTGTCCAAAGAAATTGTTCCATACTCAGATCTTAAGTTTTCGTTCATAATCGCGAAAGCTTCTTCCGTAACTGCAATCATTTTATTGATTCCTTCTCTTTGCTCAGGAGTAAAATAGTTTTTATCTCTATCCTTTTTCTCTAATGCTTTACTCATCTGGAAGAAAATATCTCCTATTCGCTCTAGGTCAGTTGAAATATTCAACATACTTCTCATTTGAATTGAAGCCTCATCACTCATTTCTAATCGTGCAGTTTCACCTAAGTAGTCAGCTATTTCGACTTCAACTCTATCTGTAATCTCTTCATACTTCTCAAGTTTGTCGAGCATTTTGTTTTTCACTTTCTTTTCAGATGAATTCACATACGTCTTCACGAAACCATTCATCTTCGCAGTGATTTTTCCAAATTTCGCAACTTCTTTAGTCGCTTCAAGAATACATAGTTCAGCAGTTGATCCTAACGGACCGTCGATGAAGTCTAATTTGAATTCTTCATCAGATTCACCTTTAGATTTAACAGTCTTTTCAGCAAGTCGAACCAACTGTGGAACAAACCAAATCAATAGAAGAACGTTGATTAGGTTAAATGATGTGTGGAATAACGCAATCGTAGTTCCTGCAGCTGCAACATCAGTAAATGGGTCACCATCAACAATCGAAGCTAAACCTTTTAGGAATAATGGGAACACCAACAACATCCATACAACACCTACAATGTTAAACATCGAGTGAATTCTCGCAGAACGCTTTGCGTGTACGTTTGCAATTAAGGATGCAATCTCAGCTGTAATTGTAGTACCGATGTTTTCACCAAGTACCATGGCACATGCTACCTCAAAAGGAATTGTTCCTGCACTAACCATTGCAAGTGTTAACGCCATTGCTGCAGAAGAAGATTGAATAACGATTGTTACCAACGCTCCTAATAAAACAAACATAACAGGTCCATACCAAACATCTTTAAAATCAATAAAGAACTGCACAATTGACGAACTAGCATCTAATGATGGCACAGTGTCTTTTAACACATCTAAACCAATAAACAGAATACAAAAACCAAATATTGCACTGGCCCATGCTCTAGATTTTCCTTTAGCTATAAATAATAATGGAGTGGCAATAGCGATAATCATATAGGCGTAACTAGAAATACTTACTTTAAAACCTAGGATCAGTACTAACCATCCTGTTATTGTTGTTCCGATGTTTGCTCCCATCATTACTCCTGCAGATTGACGTAAAGTCATTAATCCAGCATTCACAAAACTAACGGTCATTACTGTAGTTACAGAAGAAGATTGTACTATAGAAGTGATTCCAAATCCAGTTAAAACACCTTTAACACGATTAGAAGTAATCGAGCCTAACATTCCGCGAAGTTTATTTCCAGCAGCTTGCTGTAAACCTTCACTCATGACTTTCATCCCGTAAATAAAGAATCCAAGAGCTCCAATTAACATGAGTAATTTGGCAATTCCCCAGCTTCTTTCTGTTTTTGTTTTGGCTTCAGAAGACCAAATCATTTTTTCCTTGTCGTCCTTAACCTTTTCAATATTTTCATTTGGTGCTACACCAATTTTGAAGTAGTATGATTCATAACCAACAAGATTATCAATCTCAAAACTTGTTTTATCAAGATCAATAACTGAAGTGTACATCCAATCACCACCTTCAATACCTTGCTTAGCTCTTTTCTTACCAATTTTAGTATTGTAAGTAATAATCAGTTTTGCATCCATAGCTTTCAATGCTGCGTATGCATCATGATCAATTCCCCATGATAATTTTGCACTTTCTTCACCACCTTTCGCTGTAACATTCTGAAAAATGTCAGATGTAAACTTAAAATCAACAGCAGATGTGCTGTCGGTGTTCGCTAATACACCTGTGAATAACAACAGTTGAATCGCAAAAAATAACTTAATACCTTTAATCATTAGTTAGTGTTTTTAAACTTTTGTGCAGCGAAGATACGTCGACAAAATTTAATAACTCAAAAAGCTATATTAAGCTAATGTTAACCTTTATTTTCAATGTTAAGGATAGGTTAACCTTAGGTTAACCTTGTGTTTTCATTGTTAAATTAATGTAAAAACCCCTCATATTTGCAACCAAATTTAAAGCGAATTAAAGATGAAGATTGGTTTAGTATTGGTGTCTATGTTGTTTAGTTTTACGGTGTTATCACAAGATTTAACAGACACAAAATTTGGAAAAGGACTGTATAATGTAATGTCTAAAGATAGTTCTTGGAGTATGAAGTTCGGGATGAGAATTCAGTCATTGTATGAAGGAGAATGGAGTATAAACGATTCAACTGGATTTGGTCAAGGTACTTCCAATTTCTTGATACGAAGAGCGAGGTTAAAATTCGGAGGTCATGCTTTTTCACCTAAACTTCAATATAAAATAGAGTTAGGATTATCTAATCGAGATTTAGGTAAGGCGGATTCTAGAACTAATTTTGCACCGAGAATGATTTTGGACGCCGTAGTGAAATGGAATTTTTATAAAAACTTCACGCTTTGGGCAGGACAAACTAAGCTTCCAGGGAACAGAGAACGGGTGGTTTCATCTGCTAACCTTCAATTGGTAGATCGTTCTTTATTGAATTCATATTTTAATATAGATCGTGACATGGGAATGCAATTGCGTCATCATTTTACATTAGGAAAAAACTTCTTGATTCGAGAAATAATTTCGGTTGCTCAAGGGGAAGGACGTAATTTAGTTCAAGATAACCTTGGTGGTATGCAGTATACCGGTCGATTGGAGTTTTTACCTATGGGTAGTTTTGCTAGTAAAGGAGATTATGTGGGAGGTGCAACAAAATTTGAAGAAACACCAAAATTAGCTTTGGGTATTGCATTTGATTATAACGATAGATCAGTTAAAACAAGAGCAAATCAAGGAAGTTATATGTCTTATGATACAGATTTGGACGGTTCGATTGATGGGTATTTTATGTCAAGCACGAGCACGATTTTTGCAGATATGATGTTTAAGTATAAAGGTTTCTCTATGATGGTGGAATACGCATGGCGTGATGCAGACAAAGTAAACCATGAAATTATCAATGATGATTTATCGGTTACTACTGCTTCAGTTTCGGTTGGTTCTGGCGTTAATGTTCAAGCCGGATATAACTTTAAGAAGAATTGGGAGATTGCAGGGCGTTTTACTCAAATTGCGCCTACAGGTAAGTCACAATATGAGCAGTATACATTAGGTTTGTCCAAATATGTAGTTGGTCACAAATTGAAAGTTCAATCGGATTTAAGTTATAGAAAAACGAATAATAGTCCGGATAGTGGTCTATTATATAGATTGCAATTTGAATTACATTTTTAATGATTCGAACAGAATTTTTTAAGACTCGCAATTGCGGGTCTTTTTTTTATCTATAAGTTTGAATCAAATTATAACTGATGAAATTAAGTGTTCCACAACGTATTATGAAGTTCTTTTCTTCTGAGAAGAGATTCGAAGCAATAAAAAAGGAGTCTATGGAATGGCAAGTTGAATGTCCAGAATGTAAGGCTTATACGAGTATTTGGGACTTAGGTGGAGTAAGGTATCGAGATGCAGGGAACCCTAAAATGCGTCTTAAATGTCCTAAATGTGATGCGAACATTATTGCCGAGTTAAAACGTTTTACAGATTAAGTTTAACTCAAAAAAAATAGGCGGAATTCATTCCGCCTATTAAATAAGTTATTTTAAAATTAATTCTTCTCAGGGACAGGGAATGTGTTTCCTTTGTCATCATTAACTTCAATTTTTGCATCAGGAAAAATAGTGTGTAAATACATCGCGATTTCCTTCATTTCTTGATCGTTTGTAAAGCTTGTCGCTACAGAAATCTCGCGTACTAAGTAGTTACGGTAAATTTCCCATTCAGTTGAAGATAAAACTCCTACTTTTTCTCCATTTTTCATTACATTCCATCCATCTAGACTGTAACCTTTCTCGGCGATTTCTTGATCTGACATGATTAGTTTTTTTGCCCCACATGAAGCTAAAACAACTAATGTCATTACTAATATTGCAAAATTTAATCTTTTCATAAAGGCAAAATTATTTAATAATTAAGCACGGCATGTTAATGCAAAGTTATTTCTATAATAAGAGATTGTTATTAGAATTTTCTTTAACTTAAATAAGAGTCGGAGTTTTTATTCGATTTTTTATTTAACCTACTTAAACCACTATTATGTTAGTAAAAACATATGGCGCAGCCGTGTTCGGTATTGACGCTACAACAATCACTGTCGAAGTAAATTTAGCACCTGGTATTAATTTTTTTCTGGTGGGGTTACCCGATTCAGCCGTAAAAGAGAGTCAGCAAAGAATTAAGGCCGCATTCGATAATAATGGGTATAAATTCCCTGGAAAAGAAATAACGATCAATATGGCACCGGCTGATATACGAAAGGAAGGTTCTGTTTTTGATTTGCCCATAGCCATTGCTATCCTTGCTTCAAGTGAGCAACTTTCAAGTGAGAACCTCGATAAGTATATGATTTTAGGCGAGTTATCTTTAGATGGGATATTAAAACCACTTCGCGGTGTATTACCAATTGCTTTGAATGCAAGAGCTTCTGGTTTTCAAGGGATAATTCTCCCGCGAGAAAATGCAAGAGAGGCAGCAATGGTTAAAGGATTAGAGGTAATCCCTGTTGATCATTTGAATGATGTTGTTGAATTTGTGAATGATCCAAGTATAATTGAACCGTTAAAAATTGACGTAAAAAGTATTTTTAACTCTAGTTCTGCGCAGAATGAATTGGATTTTAAAGATGTAAAAGGGCAAATGGCAATTAAGCGTGCATTTGAGATCGCTGCCGCTGGAGGTCATAATGTAATTTTAATAGGTCCCCCGGGAGCTGGAAAGTCGATGCTGGCTAAACGCTTACCAACAATCCTTCCTCCTTTAACAATTGAAGAGTCGTTGGAATCTACTAAAATTCACTCTGTGGTTGGTAATGTAGCTAGTGATAAAGGATTAATTACAGAGCGTCCATTTAGAAAGCCTCATCATACAATTTCGGATGTGGCTCTTGTCGGAGGCGGAGGATATCCACAACCTGGTGAAATTTCTTTAGCACATAATGGTGTTTTGTTTTTAGATGAATTACCGGAATATAAAAGAACGGTTTTAGAGGTGATGCGTCAACCAATGGAAGATCGAATGGTCACTATTTCAAGGGCTAAGTTTACAGTCGATTACCCGGCAGGATTTATGTTGGTTGCTGCAATGAACCCCTGTCCTTGTGGGTATTATAATCACCCAGAAAGAGATTGCTCGTGCGGTTCGAATAATGTGCAACGGTATTTAAATAAAATTTCGGGACCGCTCTTAGATCGAATTGATTTACACGTCGAGGTTACTCCGGTAAATTACGATGATCTTGCCAATGATATACCGAAAGAGGGGAGTGCTGAAATTCGTGAACGAGTAATAAAAGCGAGGTCAATTCAACAAGATCGTTATTCTGATTCTGGATTTCATTCCAATGCTGAAATCGGAAGCAAACAAATTCGTCAATATTGTAAAATCTCAAATGATAGTGCTGCGGTTTTGAAGAAGGCGATGAATAACTTTGGGTTTTCTGCTCGGGCTTATGACCGTATATTGAAAGTTGCCAGAACAATCGCAGATTTGGATCACTCTACTGAAATAAAAGTGAATCATATTGCAGAGGCAATTCAATATAGAAGTTTAGATCGAGAAAATTGGGCGGGTTAAATTGGAATGTGATTTATGATTTGTTGTGATTCCAATTGCGTTAACCTGTCTTTTAAGGATGAGCCTATTAGTTTTTTCGACCAATAACTCTTTTTATACGTTTAGTGATAATTAGACTGATGTTGAAACGAATAGACGGTTGTTTTAAATACAAGTTGCTGTGATTAATTATGATTTCTATCAGTAATAGCCATTTAAAATAGCTTATCTTTGTTTTATACATGATATATTTTGTGTATAAAATGCTAGAACAACTATGAGTGCACCCCACATTAAGTTCAACGAACAAAATCAACCTGAGTTTTTTAAGGTTGTTAGAAAACGCGTGAACGCACATTTTAAAGAGAATAATATTTCTAAATATGCCAATTTCAATATGAAGTTCAAGACGTTCTTTATGATCGCTTTGTATTTTACACCATTGGTCTTAATGTTAACAGGTGTTATTAATTCTCTATGGCCGATGATGGCGATGTGGGTATTGATGGGGTTAGGAATGTCTGGAATTGGTTTGTCTGTAATGCATGATGCCAACCATAGTGCTTATTCAAAGAATCAAACAGTAAACAAGGTGGTTGGTTTTATACTCAACTTCATTGGGGGCTATCCTGCAAACTGGAGAATGCAACATAATGTGTTGCACCATTCCTTCACGAATATTGACGGTTATGATGAAGATATTGAGAAAAAAGGAGTAATGCGTTTTTCACCAAATCAGAATAGATTGGGTTTTTTTAAATTTCAACTGTTTTATGCCCCGTTTTTATATGGGATATTAACTACGTATTGGTTGTTGGTGAAGGATTTTGAGCAAATTGTACGGTATAATAAAAAAGGATTACTTGAAGCACAAGGGTTGACACTTGGTAAAGCTCTTGTAGAAATTATCTTTCACAAGATTTGGTATATCGCAATTACATTGATTCTACCTATTTATGTTTTGGATGTTGCCTGGTGGCAAGTGCTAATCGGTTTCCTAATCATGCAATTTATTAGCGGGATGATATTAGCATTGATTTTTCAACCAGCACATGTTGTTCAAGAAACTGAGTTTTTTGTTGCTGAAGATGGTAGTGTAGAAAATAATTGGGCGATTCATCAAATGAAAACAACGGCGAATTTTGCAAACGGTAGTTTCCTTTTTTCATGGCTAATTGGTGGATTGAATTACCAAATTGAACATCATTTATTTCCTAATATTTGTCATGTACATTATAAAGATTTAGCACCAATTGTTAAAGAAACAGCAAAGGAATTCGGAGTGCCATATTATCATAATAAAACATTTTATAGTGCTTTAGTAAGTCACTTTACCTTATTGAATGACCTTGGAACTGGTGCTTATGACAAGCATTTAGAAGAAATGAATACAGCAGTTTAAAAAATGATGTATTTGTAAAAGCCCAATTGAAAGATTGGGCTTTTTTTGTACCTTAGAATATGAAATTTGTTTTGAATTCGATTGGTACTCGTGGGGATGTTGAGCCCTTTATAACATTTGCTGTTTTTCTTAAAGAACAGGGGCATGATGTTCGATGTGTTTTTCCTGAGCAATTTAGGTTTCTTGCAGAGGATGCAGAAATCCCTTTTTCATCTCTTGGTAGCGAATTTATTGACTTAATTGAATCGGATGAGGGAAAATTAGTCATGGGCGGAAAAGGGAGTTTATGGAAGAAATTGAAAGCCTATATTTATTTGTACAATGAAGGTGTGCGAATAAATAAAAAACTTGTTCAAATACAACATGACCTCATTGAAAGCGAAAAGCCAGACCGCATTATTTTTAATGGAAAATCATCATATCCTATTTTGTGGGAAATGAATAATCCAGGGAAATCAATTTTGGTAAGTCCTATTCCATGTTTAATTCACCCTGTTCACAATCTTGCTCATGTAGGTTTTAAAGGTAATTATGGAAAGTTTATAAATAAACTAACTTATAAATTGGCCAATTTTGGATTGATTAAAAATGTGGGTAGTACCACGAAGCGATATCGGATTGAACTTAATGTTTCAGAAAGAATGCTTCGTAAGAATATCC
Organism: Crocinitomicaceae bacterium; assembly: GCA_041596895.1. Lineage (GTDB taxonomy): Bacteria > Bacteroidota > Bacteroidia > Flavobacteriales_D > Crocinitomicaceae > UBA4466. The sequence continues at coordinate 8,686 of JBFHHS010000038.1, forward strand.
TTAAGCAACGTTTAGTTTATGCTATTTCACCCACGGTTTTTCCAAAACGGGATTATTGGCCTGACAATGTTGAGGTGATGGGATATCATGAGCGTGTTAAGACTAATCATTGGGAACCATCCGTAGAATTAGAACAGTTTTTAAATGTGAATCCAAAGTGTTTGTTTGCGACGTTCGGAAGTATGCTCAATGATGAGCCAGAGCAGAAAACGAAGATTTTCATGAACGTTGCTCGTAAGTTAAATATCCCCATGGTGATTAACACAGCTGCAGGTGGTTTAGTTGAGCCAGAGTCATATGATCGCACAAAATTCTGTTTCGTGAATCAAGTTCCTTATGATTGGATTCTGCCAAAGGTTTATGGAGTGATACATCACGGAGGATCAGGAACAACACATATAACATTGAAGAACGGATGTGCGTCCTTAATTATACCTCATATCATCGATCAGTTTTTATGGAATGATATTTTAAGTCAAGCTGGGGTTGGACCTAAAGGAATGGATGTTACAAAACTCTCAGAAAAACTACTAACTGATAAGATGGAACAGTTATATAACAACGAGGATTATAGAGTTAAATCAGGAGAGTTCGCATTAAAGATGAAATCGGAGAGTGTGCTTAAAACCGAATTGGTGAATTACTTTACTTCTTAGCTGAAAGCCATGTTCAATAATGCTGATTTTTCGGCTGGTGCTTCAACCAGGTGAAGTTCTTTAGTGGAATTATTTATAGCTAGAAAACTACAATTTGTGTCCAAGCTTAAGTCTAAATCATGTGAAGAGAGTATAATGCATTTGTTCGTTTCATGTGCAATTCTCTTAAGTAATTGATGTAAGTGAGATTTATTAGAGTAATCTAAAAAAGCAGTTGGTTCATCCAATAAGATAATTGATGTGTCTTGTGTTAATGCTTTGGCGATAGAAACCAATTGCCGCTCGCCATCAGATAAATCTGAAGTGAACTTCCCTTTTAAATGTGCAATTTTTAAAGTTTGGATAGAATTATTGATGATGTCTTTATCTAAAAGGCTTAATCGACCTAATGCATTAGTATAAGGTGATCTCCCCAGCGCAATAAAATCGTCTACTTTTAAATAATCAGTTTGAGGAAATGTTGATCGAACGAACGAAACGGTTTTGGACAGTTCACTTTTTGAAAAGGATGTAATATTTTTTCCTTCTACCAAAACCTCACCAGACAACAAAGAGTTAAATCCAATAATTGACTTAAGTAGAGTAGACTTACCTGAACCGTTTTTTCCAATAAGAATATATAATTCACCTGCTTTTAATTCGAGAAAGTCAATCGAAATTAAAGGTGATTTTTTGTGTCCGATAACAGTTTTTTTAAATTCTATCATGCCAACCTTTTTAATACGATTAGTACAACGAACGGTGCTCCAACAAGGGATGTGAATGCGTTAATTGGAATGTGAATACTACTTTCTAGGATTTGAATTAGGATGTCGCAAATCAAAATAAAAGCTCCGCCAATAAAAACCGAAGCAAAAATCAAAACGAAATGATTCTGTGTTTTAAAGATAATTCGAACGAGGTTTGGAACAGCAAGTCCGACAAATGCTATTGGTCCGCAAAAAGCAGTAACAAGTCCTGTGAATAGTGCTGTGATGACAATAATTACTAAGCGAATTGTTTTATAGTTTGTACCGAGTAATTTCGCTTCTTCTTCACCAATGGTCAGTGTATTTAAAGGTTTGATTAGCAAAATGGACCCGATAATACCCAGGATAAATAGGGATGAAATTATTGGAAGTTGAGATAATTCAGTGTTCTGAAGTGAGCCCATGGCCCACATTGTGAATGATTTTAATTCTTCCGAAGAGCTTGCGGCTTGCAATATAAATACGATGGCTCCAGTAAAACTTCCCAGCATTAACCCGATTAATAGTAATGATACGTGCGATCGCACAAACAAGGAAAAGAACATGATTAAAACCCCAAACGAAAAAGCGCCAATTAGTGCACTCGAGATGATTCCAAAATCAGAACTTAAAAATGGTATTCCTGTCATAATACTGAATGCCACGAAAAGACTTGAACCAGAATTTATGCCTAATACAAATGGCCCTGCTAACGGATTGTTAAATAGCGTTTGCATCAATAATCCAGCAAGGGATAGACCACCTCCAGCAATCACTGCCATAAGCATCCGGGGAATTCGTAATTCCCGCACTATAATTTGATTCGTATCTTGATTGTTGTAATGGAATAGAGAGTTTGAAAAGTCTTGAAATTCAATGCTAATCTGACCGCTAAATAAATGAACCACGCACAATACGGGTAAGAGTATACCCGCAATAATTAAGAAATATAGTTGTTTTTTTGTAAGGCTCATTATTCAATGTTCTTGTAAAAATACAAAGAATCTGAGGTTTTAACATTGTGAAATATTTGGATGAAGTCAGAAAGAACATGATGAGGTTCAATTGCGCTTCGTTCCCAAAAAAGATTTATGTTGTGAGAATAACAATAGGTGTTTTTATCTAAAGGACCGATGTGTTTCAATTTAGTATTTAATTCTAGAATTGCGTTTTTACTTGAAAAACCTGGGTTAATCCAGAATTCTGTGTTCGTATTGTCTTTAATGACTTGTTCTAGAGATAGTTGTACACTACCAGTGCCTTTTGCTTCACGGTATTTATAGGTCACATGTGCATCCTCTAACATTTGAGCAACAAAGCTGTTTCCATTCGGAGCATACCAAATGTCGCCAAGAAGATTCCCGCTTAAAATAGTAGGCGATTCACTCAATGTTTTAGCTTCTTCTTTTAATTCAAAATATGCGGATTCAATTTCATTAAAGTATGATTCCGCTTTTTCATAAGAATTTGATAGTGCGCCAAATAGTTTGATCCATTCAGCTTTACCAAGAGGATGTGTTTCTCGCCAATCGTATATTGGAATAGATTTTATTCCTAATGCATTCAGCTTTTTACTCCCTGGAAAATCACTGCCAAACCCGCTATACAGAATCAATTGAGGACTAGATTGAATGATTTTTTCTAAAGGTAGATTAGATTCTTCTCCCACTTCAATAACCTCATTGTTCTCAATGCGGGTTCTCGTTTTTGGATCGTAGACATAGTTCTTATTAGAGACTCCTACAATAAGTTGTTGCTTATCTAAGGTGGATAACATCCCGATACTGGTACCGGATAATGTGATTAACTTTGTTGATGGAATTTCAATTGTTGTATAACCTGTCCTAGAGCTGTCAATGGTCTTGGTAAGGAAGAATCGATGTTCAATTTCTCCAGACTCGGGACTCATAAAGTGCAGTAAGAAATCATCACCGGTTTGAATTAAATCAAAATGAGAAGCGTAACTAACCGTTGAATTCTCTTTTTTTTGTTCTGGAAGCGACTTTGTTTCTGATGTTGGAGAGCATCCAAAAAGATTCAAAACCAATATTAATAATAGCATTCGTTTCATGCTGCAAAGAAAAGCTATTCTTTGAGAATAGTGAAAAAAAAATCCCCTATCGTAAGATAGAGGATTTAATATTTAAGGAGAATAACAATTATTCACCTACCACTTCGAATGTGAAAGTTGATCTCACATCTTTGTGTAAATTAGCAGTTGCCTCGTAAGAACCGATTTCTCTAACTGGTTCTTCTTTGATCTTAAGCGATTTTCTGTCAATATCAATCCCTTCAGCTTTAAGAGCTTCAGACAATTGAACAGTGTTAACTGAACCAAAAATCTTCCCTTTTTCCCCAACTTTAGTTACAATCTTCACTGAAGTAGCTTCGATTTTAGCACCAAGCTCTTGAGCTTCAACTAACATCTTAGATTCTTTATGTGATTTTTGTTTCATGATTTCTGCGTGAGCTTTCTTTGCAGAAGCTGTTGCAAGAACACCATATCCTTGAGGGATTAAAAAGTTACGACCGTATCCAGGCTTCACTGTCACAATTTCGTTCGCGTATCCTAAGTTGTCTACGTTCTTCTTTAAAATTACTTCCATTTTGAATTAAATTTCCTGTTATACAATCAATTATCTTAACATGTCTCCTACATAAGGAAGAATAGCAATGTGACGAGCACGTTTAATTGCTTTGTTTACTCTTCCTTGGAACTTTTGAGATGTACCAGTAATACGACGTGGTAAAATCTTTCCTTGTTCATTCACTAATTTCAATAAGAAGTTAGCGTCTTTGTAATCAACAAACTTAATACCGCTTTTCTTGAAGCGACAATATTTTTCTTTTTTGATCTCGATGTTAATCGGAGTCAAATAACGAACATCATTTTGAGCCATTTTTTCTCTTTTTAAATGTGATTAAATTAAGCCTCAGCTTTTGCAGATTTAGCAGCTTTCATTTTAGATCTGCGCGTTTCCGCCCATGCTAAATGATCTGCATCCATTCTTACAGTTAAGAAACGCATTACACGCTCGTCTCTTTTGTAATTTACTTCTAGTTCAGCAATTGCAGCTCCAGGAGCTTCAAACTCTACTAAAAAGTAAAATCCAGTTGATTTTTTTTGAATTGGGTATGCTAATTTACGCAATCCCCAACTTTCAGTGTGCTTAACCTTTCCACCCAAAGAGCTAACATCGCCTTCGAATTTCTGCACTGCTTCCTTTGCCTGATCTTCAGACAAAACGGGAGTTAAAATGAAAACAGTTTCGTACGAATTCATAAAATTGAGATTATATTATTATTAATAATTAGTCCTGCTTTTCTCTAAACAGGAGCGCAAAGATATTAAAAAATGTTTGGAAAGTCTTAATTAGATCTAAGAAATGAATGATTTTCAACTAATTTGTATGATTATTCAACTTTAAACAGCCTACTTCTTTTTAATACAGTACAAATTTAGTACATTCGCCCGACTTCAAAAAGAAGTTTAAAAATAGCATTTAACCGTGCTATCCACTTTATACTTCTCAGTTATTTTAGTGCTAAAGACCCAAAAAAAATAGAATGAATATTTATTTAGATTACATCAAGGAAATCGATGAAAGAAAAGCTCAAGGGCTTAATCCAAAACCAATTGACGGAGCAGAGTTAATTAGCGAGGTGATTAAACAAATTAAAGATGAAGGTAACGAGTTTCGTGAGGATTCTCTGAACTTTTTTATTTATAATGTTTTACCAGGTACAACTAGTGCTGCAGGGGTGAAAGCGGAGTTTTTAAAAGAGATTATTCTTGGTGAATCTTTAGTAAAAGAGATTACACCAGCTTTCGCTTTTGAACAATTGGCTCACATGAAGGGGGGACCTTCAATTGCTGTGCTTATCGATTTGGCTTTGGGTAGTGATGAATCAATTGCAAGACAAGCAACAGATGTTTTAAAAACTCAAGTGTTCCTTTATGATGCTGATTTGAAGCAATTAGAAGATGCTTTTAAAGCTGGGAATAAATTCGCAAAAGAAATTATTGAAAGTTATGCTCAGGCTGAATTTTTCACGAAGCTTCCTGATGTTGATGAAGAGATTGAAGTGGTTACTTTCGTAGCAGGTGTTGGAGATATTTCAACAGATTTACTTTCACCAGGTGGAGACGCACATTCAAGATCAGATCGTGAATTACATGGTCAATGTATATTTGAACATAACAAAGAAATGCAAAATGAACTTCTTGCATTGAAAGAAAAACATCCGAACAAACGCGTGATGTTAATTGCGGAAAAAGGAACGATGGGTGTTGGTTCTTCTAGGATGTCTGGTGTAAACAATGTTGCGTTATGGACAGGTGTAAAATCTAGTCCATATGTACCTTTCATCAATATTGCTCCTGTAATTGCTGGTACAAATGGAATTTCTCCGATATTTTTAACTACAGTTGGTGTAACTGGTGGTATCGGAATCGACCTTCAAAATTGGGTGAAACAAAAAGACGCGGATGGAAATACTATTTGTGATGAAGATGGTGAACCAATTTTGAAACAAATGTATTCGGTTGAAACAGGGACTGTTTTGACAATCAATACGAAGAAAAAGAAGTTATACAATGGTGATAAAGAATTAAAGGATATTTCTGCCGCACTTACTCCACAAAAAATGGAGTTTATTAAAGCAGGGGGGTCTTATGCTGTTGTTTTTGGTAAAAAGATTCAAACATGGGCTGTTAAGGTTTTAGGTATTGATACACCACAAGTATATGCTGCTTCCAAAGAGATTTCTGTTGAAGGTCAAGGTTTAACAGCTGTTGAAAAAATATTTAATAAAAATGCGGTTGGAACTACTCCAGGGAAAACATTACATGCTGGTTCTGATGTTCGTGTAGAAGTGAATATCGTCGGCTCTCAAGATACTACAGGATTGATGACTTCTCAAGAGTTAGAGATGATGGCTGCTACAACGATTTCGCCAATCGTGGATGGGGCATATCAGTCTGGTTGTCATACAGCATCGGTTTGGGATGATAAGTCTAAAGCTAATATTCCTCGTTTGATGAGTTTTATGAATGATTTCGGATTAATTACAGCGCGTGATCCTAAAGGAAAATACCCTGCAATGACAGATGTTATTCATAAAGTATTGAATGATATTACAATAGACGATTGGGCAATTATTATTGGGGGTGATTCTCATACAAGAATGTCGAAAGGTGTTGCTTTTTGTGCAGATTCTGGAACAGTAGCTCTTGCACTTGCAACGGGTGAGGCTTCAATGCCAATTCCACAATCGGTAAAAGTTACCTTCAAAGGACAAATGAGAAGCTTTATGGATTTCAGAGATGTTGTTCATGCCACACAACAGCAAATGTTGAAGCAGTTTGGAGGTGATAATGTTTTTCAGGGTAGAGTAATCGAGGTTCATATCGGTACGCTTACAGCGGATCAAGCATTCACATTTACAGATTGGACAGCTGAAATGAAAGCCAAAGCATCAATCTGTATTTCCGAGGATGAAACGTTAATTGAGTCTTTAGAAATCGCAAAAGGTCGAATTCAAATAATGATCGACAAAGGAATGGACAATGAAAAACAAGTCCTTCAAGGTTTAATAAATATTGCAAATAACAGGATTGCTGAGATTAAATCAGGTGAGAAACCTGCAATTACACCTGATGCAAATGCTAATTATTTTGCTGAGGTTGTAGTTGATCTAGATGAAATTGCTGAGCCAATGATTGCTGATCCAGATGTGAATAATGATGATGTTTCTAAACGTTATACACATGACACAATTCGTCCTTTGTCTTTTTATGGTGGTGCCAAAAAAGTTGATTTAGGCTTTGTAGGTTCTTGTATGGTTCACAAAGGAGATATGAAAATTTTGGCTCAAATGTTAAAAAACATCGAGGCGCAGCAAGGTAAAGTTGAGTTTAAAGCCCCGTTAGTCGTGGCTCCTCCAACATACAATATTGTAGATGAGTTAAAAGCTGAAGGTGATTGGGAGGTATTGAAAAAGTATTCAGGTTTTGAATTTGACGACAATGCTCCAAAAGGATTGGCAAGAACTAAGTATGAAAACATGCTTTATCTTGAACGTCCTGGTTGTAATCTGTGTATGGGGAATCAAGAAAAAGCGGAACCAGGTGATACGGTTATGGCAACTTCAACTAGATTGTTCCAAGGTAGAGTTGTAAAAGATTCTGGGGAAAAGAAAGGGGAGTCCTTGTTATCATCAACTCCAGTGGTAGTATTGTCTACTGTCTTGGGAAGAACACCAACAATGGCAGAGTATGAAGCTGCGGTTGAGGGGATCGTTTTAACAAAATTCACACCTTCGCTTAAACAGTTAGTTAAGAATTAGGAATTTTAATTTTATATGAAAAGAGCCTGGGTTTTAAACTCAGGCTTTTTTTTTTTGAACCGTATAATGATTTATAAAACTTTGTGAATAGCATCATTTTTTCGCTTATAAATTGTCAATTTATATTTAATTTAGTATTCTATACAAAACACAGAAAACGAAGATTTTATGGTATTCGATTTAGATATGATCAAAGCGGTTTACGCTAAATACCCAGCTAGGGTAGAAGCAGCCAGAAAAGTGGTAGGTAAACCTTTAACTTTAGCGGAAAAAATATTATATGCACACCTTTGGGATGGAGAAGCGACTACTTCACATGAAAGAGGTAATTCGTATGTAGATTTCGCTCCTGACAGAGTTGCAATGCAAGACGCAACGGCTCAAATGGCATTACTTCAGTTTATGCAGGCTGGTAAGTCAAAAGTTGCTGTGCCTTCTACTGCGCATGCAGATCATTTGATTCAAGCTAAATTGGGGGCTTCTAAAGATTTACAAGATGGAATCAATAAAAATAATGAGGTTTTTAATTTCTTAAGTTCTGTTTGTGATAAATATGGTATTGGTTTCTGGAAACCAGGTGCTGGTATTATTCATCAAGTTGTATTAGAAAATTATGCCTTCCCTGGTGGAATGATGATTGGAACCGATTCGCATACTGTAAATGCGGGTGGTTTAGGAATGGTCGCTATCGGTGTCGGTGGTGCTGATGCTGTCGATGTGATGGCAGGAATGCCATGGGAGCTTAAGATGCCGAAATTGATTGGTGTGAAATTAACGGGAGAATTACACGGATGGACTGCTCCAAAAGATGTAATTCTAAAAGTTGCAGAAATCCTTACTGTAAAAGGTGGAACCGGTGCAATAATCGAGTATTTTGGCGAAGGGGCCAAATCGCTTTCGGCAACCGGAAAAGGTACAATTTGTAATATGGGCGCCGAAGTTGGGG
>JBFHHS010000039.1:0-17261 GCA_041596895.1 Crocinitomicaceae bacterium
AACTTAAGTTATTCAGATCAGAATCAAATTGAAACTGACTTGACCTGAAAATGAAAAACACAGTTGTTAGGATAACACCATATATTGCAATTCTAAAAGCGATTCTAGGTATCGGATTCGACCTTGTTTTTGTCCCTTTCGAATTTGCTTTAAACCGAACCAATTTTAAAAAAGTAGGTAACAACAGCAAAGTAAAGAGTACAGCCGACGACAAAGTGCAAAGCGAAATCAATCCAAAATTTTGCAACACGACTGAATCTGTAAACATGAGCGCAGAGAAAGCAGCAACGGTAGTAAAACTTCCGACTAGCATTGGAAAGCTCAATTCTTTCACCGATTCAATTAGACTTCCAGAATGCTTATAATGCGTAAAGAAATGAAAAGAATAATCCAATACAATTCCCATAAGCACAGCGGAAGTTGCTACAGAAATAGCCGAGATATTCGGTTGAATATACCCCACCAAGGCAAGTCCACTAAACCCCGAAAACAAAGCAGGTAAAACAAAATAAATTGGAGTAAGTAAACTTCGATAATAGACAATCAATAAAAGTAAAATAAGACCAACGCTCAAAAGCATTGTAATGAAAGTATCCGATTGAACCTGTTTCGAATTCGCATATGAAATTTGAAAAGTTCCAAAAAAGTCAAAATTGTAATCTGAATCTTTGTTAATGTTCTCCCTAAACGCTTCTAACTTCTTATTTAATTCAGCGTTACTCACATTATCATCCAGTTCAAATCCCAGGATAGCATTAAATATCACTTTACTCCGATCACTCGAATACAAAAGTCCATCCTCCACCTGGAAACTCGCTTCATCCGACTGTGGATTAAGGTCCCTCAATTTTGTCCAAGCAAGTCCCAACGGATCTTTCGCGATAATCTTTCTTAAAAAGAAGGAATTGACTGAAGTTAAACGTTCACTAGCTCCAGCAATAGATTTTGCTATGGAATCACTTTTTAATTTACCATCAAAACTTTTATAATCTGATTGATTGAGGTACGCAGGAAAAAAATCATAAAAATGCGCTAACACAACACTTTCTTGATCTTCACGATAGTACTCCAAACTCTCAATTAAATCACCAGTAGCACGAGTAAGTTCGGCGCTTACAGTATCTAATTGCGACAACAATTCGTCTGAAGACAAATTATTTGCATCAATAGAAAAAACGATTTGTTTGTTCAGGTTATTCTCTTTTAAGACGGAATTAAATTCCTTAAACTCTTCGCCTTGTGGAAAGATGGAATAAATGTTATCGTCGAGTTTTAATCTCGAAAAACCAAAATATAGTACAGCCACTAAAGTCAATAGTACAGCGAAGTAAACAACAATATGCTTGTTGAAATACGTGACAATATTTGAAAAGAATTTACCCAATTTAATCTTTATTATAAAGTAGTCTAAAAGTGAATATTCAAATGGTTTCCAAGGTGCAGTTCATGATGAATTGAACAAGGGAATCAAAAGTAAAAAAATCGTGTAAATAAACTGTTGAAAACCGCTTCAATCTTAATCAATTTAAAAACATATTTTTTTTAGTTTTGCACTACCTTAAAAACAAAAACAAGAATTCAACCACTATTCGTTGAATCTTATCATAATAAACAAAAGAAGAATGAAAGCATTAGACGCACTCCATGAGGCACATAAAATTGCATTTAGTCCGTTTGTATTTGAAACGGCATATACAATGTTAGAACTTGGTATTTTAGAAGCAATTTTTGATGCAAAGCAAGGAATAACAATTGAAGATCTTGCGAAAAAAACAAATGTTTCTGAATACGGTGTACGCGTATTGTGCGAAATGGCTGAATCATCAGAAATAATTGAGCAAAAAACTCCGGGGAATTATGTAACAACCAAAGTTGGGTACTTTTTACTTCGTGATGAAATGACTCGAGTAAACTTATATTTTACACATGACGTTTGTTACAATGGACTTTTCTATCTTAAAGAATCTATTCAAAACGGAAAAGCAGAAGGTCTTAAAGTTTTTGGTGATTGGAAAACAATTTATGAAGGACTTTCTTCATTGCCTGAACATGTTAAGAAATCATGGTTTGATTTTGACCATTTCTATTCAGATAATTCTTTCGATGATGCTTTAAAAATCATCTTTAAAGACAGTCCTAAGCAAATTTTTGACATTGGTGGAAATACAGGTAAATGGAGTATTGCAAGTACAAAATATAATCCTGATGTTCGTGTTAAAATGTTCGATTTACCTGGGCAGATTAAAGTAGCCCAAGGAAACATCAACAAAATTGATGAAATTAAAGACCGTGTTGAATTTCAAACAATTGACCTCTTAGATCCAACTTCTGAAATCCCTGCAGGTGCTGACGTTTATTGGATGAGTCAATTCTTAGATTGTTTTAGTGAAGAAGAGATTGAACAAATCTTATTAAAAATCAAAAAGAACATGTCGCCAAACTCCAAAATTTACATTATGGAGACTTTTATCGACGATCAACGTTTCCCAGCAGCAACACACAGTTTGGTTGCAACCTCACTTTACTTTACAGCTCTAGCGAACGGAAACAGTAAGATGTACACATCTTCTGCGATGAAGTACATTGTTAAGAATGCCGGTTTCGAATGTGTAAAAGAGCACCATTTACACGAAGATAGTTTCCATACAATCCTCGAGATCGAACTAAAAAAATAAAAATTAATAGCTTTTAGTTTTTACGTTGTGCTTATTGAAACGAGCGTAAATTCTATATTACTCGAATATATTCTCATTAAAAAACAGTACTTTTGGTTCTGCTTTTTTTCAAAAAAAAATTATTCGAACTGAATAAAGACGATAATTAATATGAATCAAATTAACTTAACCCAACTTGAAAAAGTTGCTCTAGAATTTGAGCAATTCAACTTAAACGAAGATTTGATCTCTCAGATCACGGAATCTTTCGATTTTTTAAAAGAGTTTTCAAGTGATAAAATCATCTACGGTATCAACACTGGATTTGGACCAATGGCTCAGTTCAAAATTGCCGAAGATGAACTCAATCAACTACAATATAATTTAATTCGAAGTCATTCTACTGGTACAGGAGATGCATTAGGTGAAGAATACGTTCGTGCTGTTTTATTAGCACGTATCAATAATTTCCTACAAGCAAACTCTGGAATTAGTTTGGGAGTAATTGAAAAATTAGTTCAGTTTTTAAATAACAGAATTTCACCAGAAATTTTTGCTCATGGTGGTGTTGGTGCGAGTGGTGATTTAGTTCAATTGGCTCATTTAGCATTGAACCTTATTGGAGAAGGATTCGTTTTTGTTGATGGTGAACGTAAAATGGCTAAAGATGTTCTTAAAGCTAAAAACATTCAGCCATTAGAGGTTAAGTTAAGAGACGGATTGGGATTGATGAATGGTACATCTTGTATGACAGGAATTGGTGCCGTGAATTTAATCTACGCTTATCGACTATTAAAATGGTCAACTGCGAGTTCTGCGATTATCAATGAAGTGGTTGAGGCATTCGATGATTCGTTTTCAGATGGATTAAACAAAGTGAAACGTCATAAAGGTCAACAACAGATTGCAGCTGACATGAGATCTTTCTTAGCAGATAGTAATTTAATTAAGAAAAGAGAAGAGTTATTTAAAGATAACGATGAGATGGGTCGCTCTGAGTTTAAAAAGAAAATTCAAGAGTACTACTCGATCCGTTGTGTTCCGCAGATTTTAGGTCCTGTCCTAGAAACATTGGATAACGCGAAAGCTGTTATCGAAAATGAACTTAATTCAACAAACGACAACCCAATTGTTAGCGTAGAGGATCAAAATGTTTTCCACGGAGGGAATTTCCATGGTGATTACGTTTCTTTAGAGATGGATAAAGTGAAAATTGTGGTGACGCGATTAACTATGTTAGCCGAGCGTCAACTAAACTTTTTACTGAATGCAAAATTGAATGACAAATTCCCTGCTTTCTTAAACATGAAGAAATTAGGATTTAACTTTGGTATTCAGGGTATGCAATTTACTGCAACATCAACTACCGCAGAAAACCAAACATTATCTAATCCAATGTATGTTCATAGTATTCCAAACAACAACGATAATCAAGACATCGTAAGTATGGGAACGAACAGTGCAGTCATCACGAAAAATGTAATCGAAAATGGATTCCAAGTAATGGCCATTCATATGATGGCCGTGTGTCAATCGATTGATTTATTAAATGAGGATGAGAAATCTCGTCTTTCTTCTAAAACGATGAAAGTCTACAACTTAATTCGTAAAGATGTTGCTGCAGTTACTGAAGATGTTCCTCAATCGGAGAACATTAAAAAAGTCACGGATATTTTAAAATCTAATTCAATAGAACTATGAAATGTGCTTTAGTTACAGGGTCATCTAGAGGAATTGGAAAAGCGATTGCTATTCAATTGGCGAAAGACCATAACCTACATATTCTAATCAATTTCTCATCAAATATTGATGCGGCGAAAGAAACGTTGAAAGTAATTGAAGAAAATGGTGGTTCTGGTGAGTTGCTGCAATTCAACGTTCAAGACTCAATTGCAGTAAATGAAGCCATGACAAAATGGGCTGAAAACAACCCAGAGAATCATGTAGAAGTTTTAGTTAACAACGCTGGAATTACAAAAGATAATCTTTTTCCTTGGGTAACGGAGGAAGATTGGGATAACGTAATGAACATCTCTGTAAAAGGAATGTATAACTGTACACAAGCTGTTATAAAGAAAATGTTGCGTAATCGCTCAGGAAGAATCATAAATATTGCTTCACTTTCAGGATTAAAAGGGGTGCCTGGTCAAACCAATTATTCCGCAGCAAAAGGAGCTATGATTGCTTCTACAAAAGCGCTATCTCAAGAAATTGCAAAAAGAAAAATTACAGTGAATGCAATTGCACCTGGTTTTATTGCTTCTGACATGACAAGTGATTTGAATGAAGAAGAACTAAAACGTATGGTTCCTGCTAACCGATTTGGTCAAGCTGAGGAAGTTGCACATTTAGCTAGCTTTTTAGCTTCTGATAAAGCTGCTTACATTACAGGTGAGGTAATTAATATTAATGGAGGAATTTACGCATAATGGAAAGAAGAGTTGTGATAACGGGAATTGGTCTTTATTCATCTATTGGAAACGGTAAGGATGAAGTACTCGACTCATTACGCAATGGGAAAAGCGGAATTATTTACGATAAAGAGAGAGAAGACTTTGGTTATCGTTCAAAATTGACAGGAATGGTTGAAGAACCAAACTTAAAGCCTTTTCTATCTCGCCGTGAGCGTATTGGTATGCATCAACCTGCGATGTATGCATATATGTCAACTAAAGAAGCGTTGGAACAAGCTAAGCTTGATGCTGACTTTATGAATGACAATGAAACTGGAATTATTTTCGGTAACGACAGTACTGCAGGAGCTGTTATTGATACGATTGATAAAGTTCGAGAAAGAAAAGATACTACACTTATTGGAAGTGGTGATATCTTTCAAAATATGAACTGTACGGTAAACATGAATTTGTCTACCATATATAAATTAAAAGGAATTAATATTACGTTGAGTGCAGCCTGCGCTTCTGGTTCTCATTCAATTGGAATGGGATACTTGTTAATAAAGCAAGGACTTCAAGAACGTATTGTTTGCGGTGGAGCTCAAGAAATCAATGTCTATGCTATGGGCAGTTTTGATGGACTAGGTGCTTTTTCAATTCGTCATGATGAACCTACCAAAGCCTGTCGTCCTTTTGACGCAGGTCGTGATGGACTTGTTCCTTCTGGTGGAGCGGCAACTGTAATTATAGAATCATTGGAATCTGCTTTAGAACGTGGCGCACCAATTCTGGGAGAGATCATGGGATATGGATTTTCATCTAATGGCGACCATATTTCAAACCCAAATTTTGATGGACAATACCGATCATTGAATATGGCGTTAAAGCAATCAAACCTTGACCCTAAAGTCATTGATTACGTGAATGCTCATGCTACTTCTACGCCTGTAGGTGATTCTATGGAAGCTCAAGCAATCCATTCCGTATTTGGTTCAAAAGTCCCAGTTAGTTCAACTAAAAGTATGACAGGGCATGAATGTTGGATGGCTGGAGCGAGTGAAATTGCCTATTCACTCTTAATGATGCAAAATGATTTTATAGCACCAAACATAAATTTTGAAAACCCGGATGAAGATTCTAAAAAAATCAACATCATTCCGGAATATAAAGAACAAAAAATTGACACCTTCCTTTCAAATTCGTTTGGATTTGGAGGAACCAATTCATCATTGATAATTAAAAAATTCGTGAAATAACTGGATTATATTATGAACAGAGAAGAAATTATAAGTACTACTAAGCGATTTTTGTCAGAAGAATTTGAAGTTGATCCAGGCAAAATAAAGCCAGAAAATAACTTACAAAAGACATTGGATTTGGATAGTTTGGATTACGTCGATTTAGTTGTTGTGATTGAAGAAAATTTAAGCTTCAAACCAACGGCAGATGACTTCAAATCTATCGATACGTTTAATGATTTTTACGATCTAGTAGAAAAGAAATTAGCCTAACCCTCTGTATAATGGAGAAATGGGATGGTAAAACGAAAGGATCTTTATGGGGATATAAATTCTTCATATTTATTATTAAAACTTTCGGAATTCGTGTCTCATACTTCTTTTGCTATTTCGTTTCTTTCTATTACATCTTGTTTGCAAAAACACAAAAAGATGCGCTTATCCAGTTTTATACTGTTGGTTTAGGTCATTCTAAAAAGCAGGCAAAAAAGTTGGCATTCAAAAACTTCTATAATTTTGGTCAAACCTTAATTGATCGGGTTGCGATGCTCACGAACAAGCAAAATGCTTTTACACACACTTTCAATAATGAAAAAGTATTACGTGATTTAAATGAAAAACAACAAGGCGGGATTTTGATTTCTGGTCACGTAGGAAATTGGGAGAATGCAGGAAATTTAATTCATGATAGAATTACAAGTAAAATCAACATTGTAATGCTAGATGCTGAAGTAGCTAAAGTAAAATCGTTTATGGAATTAAAAACAGGCGGCTCAAATTATAACATCATTCCAATTAAGGAGGATATGTCGCACTTGATTCTAATTCATCGCGCTTTAAAAAGAAACGAATTTATTGCACTTCATGCTGATCGTGTTTCGCCCGGTAGTAAAAACATTGAACTTGATTTTCTGAATAGTAAAACAGAATTCCCTATTGGTCCGTTTATCCTTGCAAAGAAGTTTAAAGTTCCCATTACCTTTGTTTATGCTGCAAAAGCATCTAATTTTCACTATGATTTGTATGCTACAGATCCACTAGAAAATATGACATCGGAGAAAGAAATTGCACAAGCTTACGTTTCAAACTTAGAAACAATGGTGAAGAAGTATCCAACTCAATGGTTTAATTTTTATAAGTATTATGCTGATTAACAAAGAGAACATAACGAACTATATTCCGCAACGGGCACCATTTGTCATGATAGACGAATTGGTTACTGCAGATGAATCTGGATTTTCAAGCACGTTTAAAATCGAGTCGGATAATTTATTTTTAAATGATTCTGTTTTATCTGAATCTGCTTTAGTAGAAAATATCGCTCAAACTTGTGCAGCTGGTTTTGGTTATGTGAATAGTCTGAAGGAAGATAGTGAACCTCAATTAGGGTTTATCGGCGCGGTAACACGATTATCGGTGTTAGACTCAACGAAATTGAATGCTTCATTATCCACTAAAGTTGAAATTCTAAATACATTTGATAGTATTCACTTAATTCAAGGAACTGTTTATGATAATGACCGCGAGTTAATTACTTGTCAAATGAAAATCGTCTTAGCATGAAAATCTTAGAATCTTCAGTAGAAATCCCAATCCGTTTCAGTGAAACTGATGCTATGGGTGTGGTATGGCATGGTAATTACCTGAAATTCTTTGAAGATGGTCGTGAAGATTTTGGTGTGAAATATGGCATGGAATATTTAGATGTATTCAACAATGGTTTCTTCACTCCTATTGTTAAAACTGACATTAACTATAAGTCGTCTATTTATTATGGACAAAAGGTAGAAATTAAAGTCATCCTTGAATGTCACCCAGCATCTAAAATCGTTTTCAAATACGAAGTAATCAACCTAACCACAGGAGAGGTTTCCGCAACAGGCTCAACAACCCAAGTTTTCCTCAGAGTTGAAGAGCGTATACTTGAACTGGCCAAACCTGCTTTCTATGCAGAATGGGAAGAAAAACAACCTTGGAAGACAATCTAATGAGTATTTTCATTACATATGGTGCTTTAATTACTCCTTTAGGGAATACGACAGTTGAAAATTTTAACCGTATGCTTAAAGGTGATTCTGGTGTTTCAATAATTAAGGATTCAGGATTCAATAATGAAGACTGGCCTTTGGGTATGATTAAAAGTATTCAGGACGAAAACAGATACAATAAGCTGCTATCAGATTTATGTCATCAACTCATTAAAGAGCACGGAAAAGGATTGTTTGAAGATGAAAAAACCTTAGTCGTTGTTAGTTCAACAAAAGCGGACATAAATGCCTTACCAAACGATACTTTTGCTTCTACAAGAAAAATATTAAATGACCAATTAGGTCTCAAGAATAAAATCATCATCATTTCTAACGCATGTATTTCAGGTGTTCTAGCCATTAATACAGCCGTAGATTATTTGCATACAGATAAATACGATAACGTTGTCGTTATTGGAATCGACGCCTTATCAGATTTCATCGTTTATGGTTTTCAATCCTTATTCGCTTTAAGCAACGAACCAAGTAAGCCTTTCGATAAAGAGAGAAAAGGGATTTGCATTGGTGAAGCCGCTGGATGTGTCATCGTAAGTAAGAAACGATTAAACGATAGTTATGCTGTGAACTACCTAGGTGGTTCTTCTTCCAATGATGCCAATCATATCTCTGGCCCATCAAGAACTGGAGAAGGTTTATTTCGTTCCATAAATAAAACATTAGAACGATCTAAGGTTGGTAAAGCTGAAATTGATTTCATCTCTGCACACGGAACAGGTACGAATTATAACGATGAAATGGAAAGCATTGCTTTTGATCGTTTAGGATTAAATGAAGTTCCGTTGAATAGCTTGAAGGGGTATTTTGGACATACATTAGGTGCTGCCGGTGTAATCGAAGTTATTTCGAGTATGAAAATGATGGAACATAACATCGTATTAAAGAGCATTGGTTTTGAAGAACAAGGTACTAGCAAGAGAATCAATGTTCTTAAAGCTAATCTTGAACAGCCAACAAATATTATATTAAAAACTGCCTCAGGTTTTGGAGGTGGGAATGCCTCACTAATTTTAAAATCAGTTTTATGAAGTTAGTAGCAAGCTGTAAAATAAGTAATCAAGGTGTTTTTCTCAATTCTAAACTCGTCCCTAATACAAAATCAACGGAGACAAATTGGAAAAAAGAATTATACACCAAAACAGGAGTTACTTATCCTAAGTTTTATAAAATGGATGCGCTCGCTAAGTTGGCATTTCTTTCGTATAGTTATTTGGATAAAGCATTGAAGACAGAATCGTATGCAGACAACGATATTGCTTTACTTTTCGCAAATGCGGCATCAAGTAAAACAACCGACTTAAAATATATTGAAAGCTATAAGGAAAAAGGAAGTCCTAGTCCTTCCCTATTTGTATATACTTTACCTAATATTTTGACAGGTGAACTTTCCATTCTAAATAAATGGTATGGTGAAAATGTCTTTTTTATTGAGGAAAAATTTGACCCTGAATTTTATCTAGAACAAATTAACTTTTACTTTAGTAAAGGTGCAAAAGGTGTTTTAGCTGGATGGGTCGAGTCGAATGACACAAATGAAGAGTGTTTCCTGTTTTTTGTAGAAAATAACGGAAACGAATTAACAATAGAAGAATTAACTAATTTATATAAATCATAGAACATGAGTGATCTTAGAGAAACGCTTAAAGAACAAATCATTGAACAATTAAATCTTGAAGATTTAACACCTGCAGACATTACAAACGAAGGTCCTTTGTTTGGTGATGACGGTTTGGGATTAGACTCAATCGATGCATTAGAGTTTATAGTTTTACTTGAATCTAACTACAATATTAAGATTGCAGATCCAAGTGAAGGGAAAGAAATATTCCATTCAGTTGATTCTTTGGCTGCATATATCGAAAAGAATCAATAGGTAATGAAAATTTATATTACTGGATACGGTTTAATTTCGTCCATTGGTATGAATGCCGATGAATCTTTAGTTTCCTTGAAAAATCATTCAACTGGAATTGAAGACGCAAGGCTTGAAACCATGAAGGGATACAAAGTTGGAGCAATTCACGCAACCAATGAAGAGCTCAAAGAAAAATTCGATATTAAAACGAATTGTTCTAGAACTGCTTTACTTGGAATCATTGCTGCGAAGCAAGCATTCAATGGTCATCCATTATCCAATGAGATTCGTACGGGATTAATTTCTGGTACCTCTGTTGGTGGAATGGATGTTTCAGAAGTAGAATACAAAAATTACCTCGATGGGGAAAATCACAACCCTGACAATTACAAACACCATTCAAGTGGCGTAAGTAGCGAACAAATGGCTGCAGAAATTGGGGCAACCGATTTTGTTAACACAATCTCTACCGCTTGCTCTTCTGCTGCAAATGCGCTAATGATGGGAGCTAGAATGATCAATAATGGTTTGCTAGACCGTGTTGTGGTTGGAGGAACAGATGCATTAACTAAGTTTACCATTTCAGGATTTAAATCGTTGATGATTTTTGATGAGGAATGGTGCAGACCTTTTGACGAATCTCGGAAAGGATTAAACCTAGGTGAAGGTGCAGGATATGTTGTTTTGGAATCAGAGAAATCAATTTCTTTAAGCAAACAAAAACCTGTTGCAATGTTATCAGGTTGGAGTAATGCTTCTGATTCTTTTCATCAAACAGCATCCTCTCCAGATGGTCATGGAGCGCAATTATCCATGCAGGAAGCACTGAACGTTGCAGGATTGAAACCTGAAGATATTGATTACATCAATGCACATGGTACCGCAACTCCAAACAACGATTTATCAGAATCACAAGCCATCAAGAAAATTTTCAAATCAAGAATCCCTCCGTTTAGTTCTACTAAAGCCTATACAGGTCATACTTTAGCTGCTTCTGGAGGAATTGAGGCGGTGTTTGCAATTTTAGCGATTCAAAACGGTTACATTTATCCAAACCTGAATTTTAGAAATGCAATCGAAGAAACAGGATTGATACCGCAATTGAAATTCAGCGAAAACAACAAAGTGAAACACGTACTGTCAAATTCATTTGGGTTTGGAGGAAACAATTCCACAGTAATAATTAGCGCCGTATAATTATGTATTACATTCATGCTATAGCGTCAATTACGCATCAAAACTCATTTCGCGTTGATAACATTATCAATGAACTAAAACCGATTGAAAAGGATTCAGATTTAATTACTCCTGATTACAAGGAGTTTATTCCTGGAGCCGCACTTAGACGATTAAGTCCTGTACTTCGAATTGGTTTAACGACTTCCATAGAGGTTAAAAACAAAGTCAACAAGGATTTTGATGCTATTTCTGTTGGAACGGCTTTAGGTTGTTTAAAGGACACTGAAAAATTCTTAACAACTTTTCATACCTCTACAAGCGACTTCCTTTCTCCTACTGCTTTTATACAATCTACCCACAACACGATTGGTGGACAGATTTCGTTAGGATTGGGAAATCATGCTTACAACATGACACATACGCAGAATAACCTATCTTTTGAAGTAGCCTTAATTGATGCTATGATGTGCGTGAATGAAGGAAAATCAAATGTGCTCGTTGGAGCAGCAGATGAACATATTCCTTTCCTCGAAACTTTACAACCAAAATTAGTTTCGAATCAATATCCACTTTCTACCGGGGCGTCATTCTTCGCAATCTCTGGCAAGAAAAACAATATTGGTGTAAAGGCTGTAAAAACTAACTTTAACTCTGCGAGTACTCAGGAAGATCTTGTTAACTTTCTTTCTGAGCAAAATATGACTCTGAATGATGTAGATGTGGTTTTAAATTCAAGCGACACTGTACAAATCCCAAGTACATGTGATTCAATTGACTATTTAAATTTTTCAGGATTACATTATAGTGCTTCTGCATTTGCGTTGCATATTGCTCACGACTATTTAATCGAAAAAAAGAAAAAAACAGCCTTAATAATTAACGACATGTGCTCTGGTAAAACAGGTTTCATGTTGGTTCAATCGGATGAAGCATAGAATTAATATTCTTGTATTTTCAGTTGCGATTGTTGCAACTTGTTTGTTCTTAAGTGAACACACTTATTTCTACACCATTTTAATTGTTTTAGGACTTACTTTTTTCTTAATACTCAGTGCTGGCGTATTATTCATGAAGTTTAATTATTTCTTACAGAATGTAACGCGACTAAAATCCGACCTTGTTTTACTCACTTTTGACGATGGGCCCCACCCTGAATTCACTCCAAAAATTCTGGATATTTTGGATCGTCACAAAGTCAAAGCTATTTTCTTTGTTGTTGGAAGTAAGTTATCCGCAAACCCTGATATTACCCAACGCATCATTGAAGATGGTCACATCATAGGAAATCATTCTCAAGATCACAATCCACTAATGTCCATGTTTTCAAAAGCCAGACTACTGAAAGAAATTACTTCTGCGCAAGAAACCATTGCTGAATCAATAAAAGTTAAACCATCTATTTTTAGACCACCAATCGGCTATACGAATCCGAATTATGCTGCTGTATTAAAATCGTTAAATATGAAATGTATCGGTTGGACACTGCGCAGTTACGATTCAGTATACAAGACCCCAAACAAATTAATTAAGCGATTAGTGAATAATACGAAACCGGGAAACATTGTTCTTCTACATGATAATTTAAAAGTCACAGCTTCAAGTCTCGACACTTTTATCGCACAAGCAAAGTCGAATGGTATCATATTTGCTTCTTCAGAAAACATTAAAAACATTCTAGATGATTAAATATCTTTTTATTCTCACATTACTCGCTTCTAGCTTTGCATTTGGACAATCATTCACGAAAGTTTCAAACACTGCTTCTGTCAAATCAAAGATTAATGCCAAAGCGAAATCGACAACTTCAATTTCAGCAGATTTTACGGAAGAAGTGTATTCTAGTATGTTTAATTCAGCTAAGAAAGCAACAGGCGAACTGAACTATAAACAGTCTAACAAAATTAGATGGGAACATATTTCTCCTAAAAAACAAACCATTCTTATCAATGGATCTAAAGTACAGATGAAAGAGAATGGAAAAATTGTGGATAATGTTGCAAGCAACCGGATTGTTAAAAAAGTCCAAGGAATGATGATGCAACTTTTTAATGGTGACTTCTTAAATGAGAAAGAATTTACAATTGGTTATTACGAAAGTAGTTCTCAATATAAATTGGTTCTAAAACCAAAGAGTTCAAGAATGTCAAAATATATTTCTTCAATCGAAATGATATTTAATAAAAAAAATCTTGAACTTAGCCAGATGAATATGATTGAAACAGAAGATGATCGAGTTGAATATAAATTCACTTCTGTAGTAATGAATAAAGCGATTGCTGACACTAAATTTACACAATTCTAATGTTATTTAAGGACGACTTCTATACAATCAAAGGAACTTCTCAAGAAGGAGAAGCAACAACATTTAACGTTGACATTTCAAAAAATCATTCAATTTTCAAAGGACACTTTCCTGGAAACCCGGTAACGCCTGGAGTAGCTCAAATGGAGATGGTTAAAGAACTGGTTTCTGAAGTATCTGGTGAACCAATGAATTTGATCTCTATGGGAAACTGTAAATTCTTAGCCATATTAAACCCGGAGGAAAATAACAACGTAGATGTCATTTTAAATATCAACGAAAACGAAGATCAACAATTAAAAGTAAGTGCAGTCATTAAAAACGATGAGAAGTCATTTCTTAAAATGGCAGCTGTTTATTCTAAGAACTAAGATTTAGGCTCTTTTCTGAACAGTTTCAATAAAACAAAACTCACTAGAAAGGTAACTACAAATCCGATTGTAGATAATATCACTGCTCCGACTGCATATTGAACCACATTCTTTTGAATATCTTCCATGGTGAATGAAAAAATTGCGTTGTGATCAATTTCTCCTGCAATCACTTGTTGTCCCATTAAAAAACTACCATAAATAATTAATGGAATCATTGGTGGAAGCGAAATGTTTGCAGCTGCAATAAATAAAACTTTATTCAATTTGAATAAAACTGCTAACGGTATCCCAACAAGTAATTGAAATCCCCAAATAGGAAAAACTCCCATAAACACTCCAAAACCCATGGAAACGGCTTTTCTTAAATTCGATTCTTCAGGCTTAATCGCTTCATGTTTTATCTTCTCAAGAGTATCAAAAGAAAACAACTTCTTAGGGTAAAAATAAAACAAGGCGCCAAGCACTAAAACGGAATTCAACACGGAAATCCGAAAGAAATCACGCCCCGGTCGAAAGTGAGAAACACGCTCATCTGGATCGTATTTTACGCGAATGGCAACTGGGTGAAACTTTATCATTTTCCATGCCAATCGAACAATCACTTCAATTTCAAACTCAAATTTCTTCGTAAAGAATTTCATCTTCTTCAATGGAGCCAATGGATACAATCGATAGCCCGTTTGTGTATCTGGTAAGGTTATCCAAGTCTCTAACTTAAACCAAAAATTAGAGAACCGATTACCAAAAGAACTTTTACTTGGCACTCCTTCCTGATTCATATTTCGAGACCCCATAATAACAGCCCCAGGATATTTCATCGCTTCTGCAACAATCAATGGAATGTCTTCAGGGAAATGTTGATTGTCCGAATCAATGGTAATCACATTATCAAATCCTAACGCGATTGCCTTTCTAAAACCTAACTTTAATGCATTCCCTTTACCTTGATTTTCTTCATATGAAATCAACTCAATTTTGGAATTATACGCCTTTAATTTTTCCAAGGTAGAATCTGTACTCCCATCGTTTACTACGATTACTTTTGCATCAGGTACAATCTCCATTACACGATCAATAACAGTGCACAAGGTGCGCTCATTATTGTACGTTGGAATTAGAATACAGGCGTTAAGTTCGGAAAGCATTAAATTGACTTTAGATTGTAAAATTAGAAGAATTCAAGCATCTATAGCTTATAAGAAGAGACTTTTTAACTAAGAATTCAAAACTTGGCAAAATCATTGTAAGTTTGTATTCAAATAAATTGAACTATGATTAAATTTCTTGTTATTTCCATTCTGGCAATGAGTTTTACTTTTTCAGCTTCAATAGATAAGTTGAGTTTTTATAAAGCTTTCGAATCAAATTCAGAAGCAACAATGCAATCAAAAATTGAGAACCTAGAGAAACTAGCTCAGTCTGATCAAAAAGATGCGTACTTAGGGGCGTTGACAATGAAAAAATCTCAATTCGAAAAAACACCAAAAGAAAAAGCTGAATTATTTAAAGTAGGAAAAACACTACTCGAAAGTGCTATAAGCTCTTCTCCAAAGAAAGCTGAATATCGTTTCTTACGACTTGCAATACAAGAGAATACACCAAAAGTACTTAAATATAACACCAGTATCGAAGAGGATGTGAAAATGATTCAAGACTCATACAATTCACTTGATGGAACAGTAAAAAGAGTAATAAAAAAATACGCAGAATCCTCAAAAAACCTAAATTCACAATTATTGAAATAGGACAATAAACGTTATGGTTAAAATTCTTTGCATCAATTACTCGCAATCAGGACAGTTGCACGACATTATTGAAAACTTCATTTCGCCTTTAGAAGAGGTTCAAATAGATCGTGTTAAGATCACAATCAAGGACAAGTTTCAATTCCCTTGGAGAGTCAATAATTTTTATGACATCATGCCTGAAACTGTCTTAGAAGAGCCTATTGATATAGATGCATTTGAACTCAAAGAAGACAAATACGATTTAATCATATTGGGTTATCAACCTTGGTTTTTATCTCCTTCTATGCCAACTTCTACCCTTTTACAAAATGAAGAATTTAAAAAAAGGTTGAAAGATACTCCTGTTATTACCATTCTTGGAGCACGAAACATGTGGTTAAATTCACAACAATCAGTTACAGATAGAATTACATCGGCAGGTGGAAAAATGATAGGTAATATTGCCCTTGTTGATAGAGCCCCTAACCATGCCAGTGCAGTTAGTATTACACATTGGATGCTAACAGGAAAAAAGACAAGGAAATGGGGAATCTTTCCTCTGCCTGGTGTTTCAGATAAGGACATCAAAGATGTTTCTAAGTTTGGAGTTATCCTGAATCGTTTTTTAAAGAAAGGTGACTACAGTGGATTGCAAGCTGAATTTGTCAAGGAGGGTGCCGTTCGTATTAACTCTAATATTTTGTTTATTGAAGGAAAGGCAAAAAAAATATTTATGATTTGGGCAAAGCTGATTAAAAAGAAGGAAGCAGCCGGTAAAAATCGTTCTTTCTGGGTCAAGTTCTTTCGCATCTACCTAAATGTTGCACTGTTCGTTGTAGCACCAATTTTACTTTTCTTTGATATCTTATTAATTCGACCTTTCAAAATGAAAGAAATTAACGCAAAGAAATCTCATTATACATACCTAGGTATCAATTAATTCTACGTTGTTTGACGTATTTATGATTTTTTCCTTTGTAAAATACCTTTATTTGTCTGTAAAAACAGAAAAAAACGTATTTTTGTAGGCACTAATTATTTGATACATAAATGTCAGAAGTATATATTACACGCACCGCTAGTTTCTTACCTAATAAAGCCGTTTCAAACGATGAAATGGAAAGTTATTTAGGATGTATTGGTGAACAAGCCTCTAAATCAAGACGTATCGTCCTCAGAAACAATGGTATAGAAAACAGATACTATGCTATCGATAAGGATGGAAAAGCAACACACACGAATGCAGAAATGGTTTCCTTGGCAGTTCGTAACCTCATGGATAATGACGACGAAAAGCTAAAAGAAATTGATCTTTTAAGTTGTGGGACTTCTACTCCTGATCAAATGATGCCTTCTCATGCTGTGATGGTGCACGGATGGTTACCAGAAACAAATAATATTGAAGTGGTTTCACCTTCCGGTGTTTGTTGTTCAGGAATGCATGCATACAAATATGCTTACATGGCGCTTAAATTAGGAGAAGCAAAAACA
>JBFHHS010000040.1:0-17259 GCA_041596895.1 Crocinitomicaceae bacterium
ATCTTGGATCAACAATTTCATTTCCACCTGAAGGCTCTCCATCATCAACACCAGTGTCTAATCCGTCACCCATTGATTTCTCTGAGGAATTCCAAGTAGGTGTTTCTCTTGAATCATCAGAAATAGGGTTAATTTCTTGCTTAGAACAAGAGACCAACAATACGCTGACGAACAATAATGATATGTATAATACTTTTTTCATCTTAATTGACTTACTAACAAATATATAGCATTCTCTTTAAATATCCAAATCAGACAATGGAATTTTGATTAAAACGCGTGTCCCATTGATTGAACCGTCAGAACCTTGAATTTCATATGGTCCTTCGAGGGAAATATGATTATTTGAAATCTTCTGAATCAATTCAATACGTTTTGAAGTAATTTCCATTCCCTGAGAGCGATGATCACCGTCTGAACCAGATTTACTATCCATACTTTGCTTGATTCCAACCCCATTATCTTCAATTGTAATCAACAAAAAGCCATCCTTCTTTTCAACGACAATTCTTATTAATCCTAGCTTAGATTCATTTGGTAAAATTCCATGAATAATGCTATTCTCTACGAAAGGTTGCATTATCATGGGAGGAATTAGCACCGACTCCACATCAACACCATTCGTATCAACTTCATAATTAAATCGATCTTTGAATCGAATTGATTCCAACGACATATACAACTCCAATCGCTCTAACTCTTCTTCCAAAGTAATCACATTCCCCTTAGCAGTGGCCGAATCCAAATTTTTACGAATGAGCTTCGCGAAATTAGTCAGGTACTTGTTTGCAGATAATTTATCTTGCGTATTAATAAAATATTGAATAGAGTTCAATGAGTTGAATATAAAGTGTCTATTCATACTTGCGTTCATTGACTTTTGCTCTAAGGTCAATAATTTTGATTTATATTCTAATTTCTCTTTTTCATTCTGATCAGCGATTCGTTTTAATCTTAATCTAAACGCACCAAATAACAGGGCTGATAAACCAACGATACAAAGTAAAATGAACCACCAAGTTTTATAAAATGCTTCATTGATGGTAAATGGAAAAACAACCTCTTCAGACATTCTCCCATCCACATCCTTCGCCCTTACACGCAACACATACTCTCCTGCTGGAAGACTTGAAAATGAAATGGTTGAACTTTCAGACAGCGTAGACCAACTTTCACGCAATCCTTCTACTAAATATTGATATTGCAATCCTTTATGATGCACCAAAGAAATACCATTCACTTCGAAGATCAGATTGTTTTTTGAATAAGGTAAAACTAAATTCACCGGAAAGCCATCCGCTCCAATTTCGGTACTATACTGCGAATAATCAAAGGGGTTATAATTCAACAATATTGAAGTCATTAACACTTTCGGTTTGGCGCCAACCCTAGACTTACCATCAACATGATAACAAACCAATCCAGATGCAGTTCCAAACCAAAAATCACCTTTATGGTCAAAGAAACCAGAATTCTGATTTGATTCTAAATCAATAATACCATCACTCACTCCAAAGCGTTTGAATACTGGCTTCTCTTCATCTAATTCTGAAACGACAAAGAGGCCATTATTTGTTCCTATAAACAGCTTATCATCTTTGTAATTCAAGAACGCTATAAAATTTGACCCTGCTCCTTCTAATAGAGAAACGCGCTCTGGTTTTCCATTCTTAATCCGAAACAATCCTTCTTCAGAACCGTACCAAATTGTTCCGTCTCCGTCTTGTTCAATATTATATGAAACTTGATCCGCTCCTGGATACAACTCAAAGGACTTATCCTTGTAAACTAATACCCCAAGATTTGTAGAACAATACAACCTTCCATTTTTCAGTTCAAAGTCGTATACCGTTCCTATATCTACATCTTTTTTTGCCCCTAGACGTCTGAAAGCACCATTCTTATAATAACTAACACCTGCGTTACCGCCGATATACATTCCTCCAACCTTATCCTTGTAGAGCGCAGTTATTTTTGTACCTGGAATATTCTGATTTTCATCAAACAAATAAGATTTAACTTGCCCGTTCACATCAATCTCAACCAGTGATGACCCTGTGCCAAAAAAGTGTTTTCCATTCACATCTTGTGCAGATGCCCAAATTGTTGTTTCATTAATATCTAAAACGGAAATATTTCCATGTACATCTTTTTTAGCTATTCCCTTGTCGTAAGTCCCAAAATAAAAATCTCCGCTCTTGCTTTGAAAACCGGTTAAAAACAAATCCGTAGGCATCCCTGTTGATTGGTCGAAATAACGAAAATCTGAGCTTGGTATTCTGAAAAACCCCTTTCCTGCTGACCCAATCCATAGATTATTTTCACTGTCATTATAAAAACAACTGATCATATTAACAGGAAGGCCATTGTTGTCGTCTAAAAAGGAAATTGATTTATCGGGATTAAGTTGAACCACACCTCCCAGTGTATTTAGCCAAATTCGACTTGAGCGATCAATATAACAACCATAAACATTATGCCTAAGTTCTTCTGGTGTATATGTTTGAGTTTCTCCAGTGGTTAAATCTTTCACGAAAACACCAGAACTATATGTTGAAAAAACCATGTATTTACCATCACAATCTACACCGGAGAAGCTAAATTCAGAATCAAATTGATTCATTCTTGAAAAACTTAAACCATCACTAGATGAAAGCACACCGCCTTTTGTAGCCAAATATAAATGTCCATTGTAAACATGTGCACCGCGAATTTTCTCGTACAAGACATCCTCTAAACGGACACGCTTTAACTCATCATTTTGAACTTTAAATAAACCTCCCCCATTTGAGCAGACGTAGACTTCTTTTTTGAATTGGACAATTGCAGAAACACTTCGTGATTTGTCATTTCCATTGCCCTTAAATGCAATTTGTTTAATCGTTGTGTCTTTAATAATGGATATACCTCCATCATGTCCAACCCATAACATGTTATTGAAAAATGACAGCGATGTAATACGGTTGTTCAGCAACCCCTGATTAGAAGAATACGATGTGAATTTAATTCCGTCAAACTTTGCCAGACCACCTAATGTCCCAACCCATAAATAACCATTTGCATCCTGTGTCATCGCCGTTACTTGCGATTGTGGTAACCCGTCTTCAGTGCTATATGTCACAAAAGAATACTTCTGGGCAAAGCTCCCCAAAAACAATAAGCTAATAACGAATGTTAAGGCAAATTTCAACATTTAAGAATCCTTTAGCATACGTACAAATTCTGAAACACGGTTTCTTGCAACGGGAACTCGAATCCCTCCTTCCAGTATCGCAAAATGACCATCATCATTTATGTATTCACGCATAATATCTAAATTGATGATATGTGATTTATGAACACGACTGAATTTTTTAGGATCTAAAATGTTTTCGTATGTTTTTAATGTTCTTGTATCGAGATATCTTGAACCATCCTTAAAGTAGATTGTTGTGCAATTTCCACTTGCTTCCAAATGTGTTATCGTATCATCATCAACCAATTTTAAGCCTTTGGTATGACTTATAGCGATTCTATTTGTTGGTTTATTATTCAGTAAATTATGAGATAATTCCTTTAAAGAATCGAAATAAGTAGAATAGTTATCAGGATCTTCTTGATATGTTGTTTTCGTTTCAATCAATTTGTTAACGGCTAATTTAAGCTCATCAACATCGATTGGTTTTAACAAATAATATACTGCACTTGCATTGAAGGCTCTAATCGCGTAATCTTTAAAGGCCGTTACGAAAACTACAAGAAAATTTTTGTTTTGAATTTCATCCAGCAACTCAAATCCTTCTGCTCCGGAGGGCATTCTAATATCTAAGAATACAACGTCAGGATTAGACGATTCTATAATTGCTTTTGCTTGCTCTTTTCTTGAAGCTTGTCCAATTACTTCTATCTCTGGGCAAAATTCCTCAATCATCATCGTGAGGTTCTTTCTTGCAAATTCTTCGTCGTCAACGACTAGTGCTCTTAGTTTCATAGTATATGCAGTTTAGTTCAATTTTCTTCTATTTCTAATATAACCAAAATTAAATGAACCGATTCCAATTCAATAACGCTAATCAGCTTAATAAATTCTCTTTAAACTGGAATTTGTACCGTTCAATAAACGCTGTTATCACATTAAGTATTTTTTTTTATTCTGCGGTAAATACCACGTATATTGTTCATAGTAAACACATTAAATCTCACACATATGAATACAACTCTACTTACGACACAACAAGTAATTT
Organism: Crocinitomicaceae bacterium; assembly: GCA_041596895.1. Lineage (GTDB taxonomy): Bacteria > Bacteroidota > Bacteroidia > Flavobacteriales_D > Crocinitomicaceae > UBA4466. The sequence continues at coordinate 4,224 of JBFHHS010000040.1, forward strand.
GGATTTTTAACGACAACGGAAACTAATCATTTCCGTTTTTTTATGCCCAAAAAGGACAAAATCAGCTGTTTCGTTTTTGCGGGCGATTCAATATGCGCCATATGTCCAGTGTGATTCAACACTTCGTACGCTGGATTTATACCTCTTAAATAACGTTCCATCTCGGATTTCAGAACAGTCGAATCATCTTCACCTTGAATAATTAATATATCCGCCTGTCTTAAAGCAACTAATTCCTTATTATTCGATCTTTTACTCATCGCAATAGCTACGTGTGCAATGGCTGATGATTTCATTTTGCGTGCTTCTAGAATTAACCCTTTAACTTCCTTATCATACTTTTCAGGATTAAGAAATAAGTTCGGTATCGCCTCATATAAAAAATGTGACTTATTCGTTTTTACGACCTTGGCTACACGTTTTCGATTCATAACTTTCTCAGGTGAATCATTCCAGAAGTTAGAATTTAGCAACACCAGTTTTTCGCAATTACGATCTAGTTTCATTAACTCTAATCCGACATATCCCCCCATTGAATGACCGACAACAAAATACTTTTCAATCTTAAGGGACTTAAGCAAGTTAAAAACCTGTTCAGCCATTTGAATCATCGAAACGTTTTCATCCGTGCCGTTACTTTTACCATGCCCCAATAGATCCACTTCAATTTTTTGTATCGTGTCAGGCATTTCGAGGTATGCCCACATGCTTGATGACTCTAGGAACCCGTGTAAAAAAACAACAGGGTGACCAGTTCCGGACACCCTGTGAAACAATATATTTTCACTTTGACTATTCATTCATCAAGGACTCGATTTCATCTACTTCGATAGGAATTGAACCCATTAAATTTAAAGGCGCTCCTGTTTTTTGGACAACTAAATCATCTTCCAACCTTATTCCTAATCCTTCCTCCGGAATATATATTCCTGGCTCACAAGTAAAAGCCATACCTGCCTCAATTGGTTCATTCCACAAACCGACATCATGTGTATCTAAACCAATAAAATGTGAGGTACCATGCATGAAGTATTTCTTATACGCTGGCCAATCTGCACGTTGATTCTTAATATCTGTTTTATCTAATAATTTCAACTTTAACAACTCACTTTCCATCATGCTTCCAACTTCCTTATGATACTCATCCATCATGGTTCCAGGAACCAAAAGCTTTTCAGCCTCCTTTTTCACATGTAACACTGAATTGTATACTGCACGTTGCCTGTCTGTAAAACGACCACTTACAGGAATTGATCTAGTTAAATCAGATGCATAGTTTGCATATTCAGCACCAACATCAAGTAAAATAACATCTCCCGCCTTACATTGAGCATTGTTCTCTATATAATGTAATACACAAGCGTTTGCTCCGGATGCAACAATAGGTGTATAAGCAAAACCACGTGAACGTTTACGTAAAAATTCATGCATCAACTCTGCTTCGATTTCATACTCCCAAACACCAGGTTTAACAAATCTCATCACTCTTTCGATTCCTGCTTTTGTAATGTTACAAGCAGTTTGCATTAAATCTATTTCAATCGGAAGTTTACGTGATCTAATTCTGTGCATAATTGGTGCACTTCTTCGCACCGAATGAGCTGGGTATTCAGCACGTACTTTTGCAATGAATCGATCCTCACGTGTTTGAACTGTTGTGTCCGCTCGAAGATGCTCATTCGTATTTAAATACACATGATCAACCTCAGACATCATTTGTTTGAACACCCGGTCAAATTGATCCAACCAGTAAACCGTCTTAATTCCAGAAGTTTCAAAAGCCTGTTCTTTATCTAATTTTGCTCCCTCCCAAACGGCGATGTGATCATTTGTTTCCTTTAGGAAAAGAACTTCTCGATGTGCTTTATTTTTTGAATATGGCGAAATAATTAAAATACTCTCTTCTTGATCAACACCAGATAAAAAGAAAATATCTCTGTGTTGTTGGAAAGGCATTGTACTATCTGCACTAATTGGAAAAATGTCATTTGAATTAAAAACGGCCAATGACGACTGGTCCATTTCAGCTACAAAGTTTTTTCTGTTCATGATGAACAAATCCTTATCAATTCTATCGTATTTCATGTCTTTCTATTTTATAGTATGAAAGTACATTTTTTAAAGAAAAACACTGTTGTAAATCGTGCTTTTTTTAAAATCAAAAATACATCGTAAATAGTTTACGTTCTGACAACCCAAATTTGTAGTATAAATAATGAGAGCTATGAGTACAGAGGGAAAAACATTCGATATTACAACAATTTTATTTGAATCTAACGATACTTCAGTATTGGTGAAAGGAATAATAAATCAGGGGCATATGAATTATTCAAGTGACATCACAGTTTCTATGTCCCAACTCAATCAATTGTTAAATCAATTGAGACGTCAAAACGAACTGTTTGAATTGGAGGACGTTATGGTTTCTGAACGCATGTACAATGATGAAACACTATATACAATCAACTTAAACGAGTCCTACAACAGTGTCGTAAACTTGAATGAATTAACAAACCAAGATGCCATCAGACAGATCAGGGCATAATAAATCTTAGCAATCAAAGCAACCTTTTCAATCTTTTTTACGTAATTTAGTTGAATAGATTAATGTCTTTAATAAGTGTAGCAATGACATTAACTGCTTTAAACTACTAAGATTATGATCAAAAAAAGCGCAATTATATTAGGATTATTAGGAGTTACATTGGGTTCATGCATTAAGCACGAAGTTATCCCTGCTCCAGAACCAACAGTTGACCTTAAGGGGGAATTCAAAGGTGTAATTGGTGGTGCATATATTGAATACACAGAGAATGTTAATGGTTACGCATGTGCACCGAGTATCGCGAAACAAACGACTGCAGGTGTTACGAATGCCCAGTATTTGTTTACGATGCTTTCTCAAAGTGAAGTTCCATATATCCAAATTGGAATGGGTAGTTTATCGTGGAATGATCCAACCGGAACTAGTACTCCAGCTTTAACATTATTCAATCAATTCTTTAATAGAGATGGTGCAGCAATGAGCTCTCCTTCATATTCTAATAGTGCTCTTGCAGGATTTGAAGTTACCTACAGAGATGCTTATGGTGATATCTGGAAGTCTGATGAAGTTAATTCGAGTGTTCAAGATGTTGAATTTGTATATGAAAGCATTGTTCAAGAGTCTGATAATTCGGGTGACTATTCTAAATTCACTTGTAACTTTGAAACGGAAGTTTTCCATACTTATTCTGTTATAGATATCACTGTCATTCCACAAACAAGTCCACCGACAATGGTTGATTCTGTAGCGTCTTTCATGATTACAGACGCTGTTTATAAAGGATACTTTAAGAGATAGATTTTAACGAAGCGAGTTAATCCCATGAGTCAAAGCTTAAGAATAGCGATTATAGGGGATTATAACTTTACTTATAATTCTCATCATGCTACTAATATGGCCATCGATCATTCTGCCATTTTTTTAGATATTGATGTTAATTATTACTGGATAAAGCCAAGCGAAGTAGTTAAATTCAGACCACAACAATTTCATCAATACGACGGAATATGGATTGCACCTGGACCGATTAAGAACCCTTTTTTCCTTCATGGAATTATCAAAGAAATTGTCGGAAAGCAAATTCCAACATTGGTTACAGGTGACGGGTTTAAAACCTTGCTTGAAGTACTAATCAGTACATATCAGTTAAACAATAACAACGAAAAACTTATTTCTGATAATCTTGTAGAAGGTCAACAATTTGAAAAGATCTTCATTACTCCTAACTCTAAAGTATTTCGTCATCTGTACGAAAACTATTCTAACATTGAGCTAACAAGCAATAGATACAGTCTGTACCCACAACTCATTCAGTACTTAAATGACGACATTGCAGATGTAGAAGCATACAATCAATTTGAAGAGCCTGAAATTATCAGTCTAAAAAACAACGATTTCTTTTTGGCTTGTGGGTTTTGTCCTCAGATATCCTCTACACGTGAAATCCCTCATCCAATTATCTACACCTTTATGAAAGCATGCCAATTGGTAATTGAAAAAAACGCCAAGAAACAAGCTTAATCCATTTCAGAATCTCGAGTAGCTTCAAAAACTTCATCGATTAGATGATTTCCTCCGTCTGCCGCTTCAACAGCGAGTGTATCGCAACGTTCATTTTCAGGGTGACCAGCATGCCCCTTTACCCAGTGAAAGTGTAAATCAAATTTAGGATGCAACAAAAGGTAACGCTTCCAAAGGTCACTGTTCTTTTTTCCCTTAAAATTTTTCTTTTCCCATCCAAAAACCCATTTTTTCGTTATTGAATCGATGACATATTTAGAATCAGAATATATGTGAATCGGATGTTTAGATGTCTTCATTTTCTCTAAAGCAACAATAATGGCTAACAATTCCATTCGATTATTAGTAGTCATTCTATACCCCTGCGAAAATTCTTTAACAACTCCATTGAATCGCATTACAATTCCGTAACCTCCTTTACCAGGATTCCCTTTTGCCGAACCGTCTGTGTATATCTGAACCATTAGAATACTTTCTGCGAAGATATAAATTTCAAAAAATTAACAGAAACTTAGGAAACTTTTTGCATATTTTACGTTTCCTTAGTTTATTTTGTATTACATTTGTATCATGGATGAGAAAAAACTAGAAATTTTAGAACGCGCTTCAGCCGTCTACATGAAATTCGGCATAAAAAGCGTCACAATGGATGATTTAGCTCGTGAATTATCTATTTCCAAGAAAACGATTTACAAATATTTCAATGATAAGAACGATTTAGTAAAATCAATCATTGAATTGAAAGTACAAATGGACTCTGCTTTAAGCATAAATAAATCCCTTCAAGCAGAAAATGCAATTGAAGAACTTATTCAAATAAGCGAACTTGTTACCAAACAATTCAGAGACATAAATCCTATCGTTTTTTCAGATTTAAAAAAATTCCATCCCGACGCATGGCAAGTAATCGAAGAACATAAAAAAAACTTTGTTTTAAAGTTGATTACGGAAAACATTGAAAGAGGTATTAAAGAAAAGGTTTACAGAGAAAACTTAACTCCGGCTATTACGGCAAAGCTGTACGTTTCTGCCTCCGATGCTGCCATGAATCCAGAAATTTTCACATGGCCTGAATTTAAATTTCAAGAAGTTTTTCTTGAAATGATACGCCTTCAAATAAATGGCATGGCAAATGATGCCGGCAGAACCTTTTTAAAACAAAAACTAAAATCAACTAAATATGTTTAAGATTGTATTCATTGCGGCGAGTTTCTTATTTACTACGCTATCCCTTGCTCAAGAGGTTCGCAGCTTTTCTATCGAAGAAGCTAAAGCCTACGCACTTGAAAACCACCTTACTGTTAGAAATGCTGATAATGACATCGAAATCGCTCGTAAGAAAATTGTTGAAACACGAGGAATTGGTTTACCTCAAGTAAACATAAATGGTGCATTCAATCATTTTATCAATTTACCGGTAACCGTTCTAGACGCAAAATTCTTAAATCCTCTTGCTCCAGAAGGAGAGACTGTATCGTTTGAAGCCGGGACTAAATATACGGCAAATGGTTCCTTAGAAGTTGGTCAAATTTTATTTAACGGCTCTTATATTGTGGGACTTCAAGCGGCATCCTTCTTTGCTAAATTCCAAGAAACCGTGTCACAACAATCGAAAGAAGATGTCGCTTTTAATGTTATCCAAGCTTATGAATTAGTTGCTGTAGCGAAAGAAAATAAAGCTTTTATGGATTCCTTAGTTGAGACGACTTCTAAATTAGTTGAAAAGCAAAAAAACTTTGTCGAATTGGGGTTGATGCTACAAGAGGACATGGATCAATTATCATACTCTCTTTTAGGTGCTAAAAATGCTCAACTCAATGCTGATTTACAATATGAAAATGCATTAAACATGTTGAAACTTGCGATGGGATATCCAATTCAATCTCCTATAGAAACAATTAATACAACAGACGAATTATTATCTAAAAGCGCGATTCAAACCGGCGACATCAAGAGTAACTTAACTTACATGATATTAGAGCGCCAGGTAAAACTTTCAGAATTAAACTTGAAAAATAACAAGTTCGCCAACCTTCCAACTTTAAATGCATTCTTTTCTCAAACCTACAATGCATATAGAAGTGAATTTAACTTCTTTGATGATGAACGTTGGTTCCCTCAAACGGTATGGGGTTTACAATTGAATATCCCAGTATTTTCAGGTTTATCAAGACATGCAAGAACTGCACAGACAAAAATCCAATTGATGAGCGATCAAAACAGCTTGGATTTAATGGAACAAAACCTTCAATTTCAAGAAATTCAATCGCAAAACAATTACAAAGCAGCAATTGACAAAACAGAATTACAACGCAAAAATGTAGCATTAGCAAAAACGATATATAGCAATGAACTTATTCGTGAAAATATCGGTAAAGGAAATAGTATTAACGTAACCCAAAAACACACTCAATATATGACTGCTCAAGCTCAATATGTTGGGTCATTAGTTGAATTATTCCAAGCGAAACTTGCTTTAGACAAATTATACAACAACATATTACCGAATCAATAACATACAAAAGAACCTCATAACAAAAGAAAAAATGAACATTAAATTAATTGGAATATTCACCCTAGCATTAGGTTTAGTTACATTAAACTCTTGCTCAGGAGAACCAGAAGAATCAGTTGCGGTAGAAGAAAAATTAAGCCCACTTGTTAACCTGGAAAAAGCACAGTTAACTCAATTCACCCATGAAATTCGAGTTCAAGGTAATGTGGAAACGGATAAAGACATACTCATAAATGCAGAGATGGGTGGACTAATCACTTCAATTAAAGTGAAAGAAGGACAGACCGTGAGAGCCGGACAAGTAATTGCTACAATCGATGCTTCAATTTTATCTTCTAACGCAGAAGAATTGAAAACTCAATTGGAATATGCGGAGTACATGTTAAGTAAACAAGAAGAACTAAAAAAACGAGGTGTAGGTTCTGAATTTGACTATGAAACAGCTTTAAACCAAGTTGCATCATTAAAAACAAGAATGGCTTCCTTAAATGTTCAACGTGGAAAAGCAATTATTAAAGCCCCATTTACCGGAGTAGTTGACAATGTATTTGCTAAGACAGGACAAATGGCTGGAGCAACTTCACCAATCATCCGTTTAGTTAATAACGACAATGTAGATATCGTAGCAACAATCTCTGAAAAACATATCTCAAACGTAAAGGTTGGAACTCCTATTCGTGTTACCTTCCCAAATTACAACGACACTTCAATCCTATTAAACATTACGAACGTCGGGAACTATATAGAGCCTACTAACAGAACATTTAGAATCATGGCTTCCATTAAGAATAACAACCTGCTACTTCCAAACATGTTAGCAGAAGTTGCTATCACAGACCTTTCTGTTAATGGAGGATTGGTAGTTTCTAGCAATAGCTTATTGAAAGATCAAAATGATGTAGACTTTGTATATGTAGCAAAGAAAAAGGATGGCAAATACATCGTATCTCAGGTAAATGTTGAAGTTATTGAGAAATTTAATGGTAAAGCGCTTTTAAAACCTGGAAGTATTGAACCTGAAACTATGATAGTTACTGAAGGTGCAAAGGGAATCACTGATGGCGATATCGTAAGAACGAAGTAAATAGAACAAATTCAAAAGAAATGAAAAAAGAAACTAAAGGATTTGGTCTATCGACGCTTGCAGTAAACAACAGAAAAACTGTTTTCCTTATTGCTATAATCATCCTATTTGGTGGTGCGATGTCGTACCAATCTATGCCAAAAGAAAACTTCCCTGAACTGCAAATCCCTGAAATTTATATTGGTATTGCTAAACCGGGTTCCTCGCCAAAATACATGGCAGAAAAGATTGCTAAGAATATTGAAAAAGAACTTGGTGGTATCAAACTTGTTGATGAAATCAATACAAACGCAATAAATGGTTATGTAACCATAAGAGTGAAATTTGACTTTAAAATGAATGTCGACAAAGGTCTTCAAAAAGTAAAAGATGCCGTTGACGACGCAAGAACAAAATCAGATTTCCCTGACTTACCTGTTGAACCGAATATATTTGAGCTAGATCCGGCATCTATGCCAATTATGAATATCAATTTACGTGGAAATAATCCAAGTTTATTGAAAGACATCGCAGAGGAATTAGAAGATCAAATTGAAGACCTAACAGAAATCAGCGAGGTTGATATTCGTGGTATTCAAGAACAACAGATGAGTATTGATGTTGATCCAATTAAGGCGCAAGCTGTTAATGTTACCATTGATGACATTCAAAATGCTGTTAGTTCAGAGCACCAAACTATTCCAGGAGGTGAAATTCTAACAGACGGAATTCGAAAAACGATTCGTATTGAAGGTGAATTCGAAACCGCTGAAGAACTGGGTAAAATCATTGTTAAACAAGATGAATTTTTACCGGTTTACTTAGAAGATGTTGCCAAAGTATACTTTGGAAATGGTGATACAACCTCTTATGCCAGAGAATTTGGTGATCCCGTTGTGATGTTAGATGTGAAAAAACAAGGGGGTAAAAACCTTCTAGATGCATCCGATAAAATTGAAGAAATATTAGCAATTGCCAAAGAAGACGGAACTATACCAAGAAGTGTTAGTGTTTCAATTACAAGTGATCAATCGAACAACACAAGAGATATGGTATCCAACTTAGAGAATTCTATTATTCTCGGAATCATCTTAGTGGTTGGTGTATTGCTTTTCTTCTTAGGATTACGTAATGCATTATTTGTGGGAGTTGCCATTCCACTATCAATGCTCATGTCATTTCTAATACTAGAATCGATGGGAGTTACATTGAATGTAATGGTACTTTTCTCTCTTGTTCTTGCATTAGGAATGCTTGTGGATAATGGAATCGTTATTGTTGAGAATATCTATCGACATATGGACGAAGGATTATCCGCTACTAAAGCAGTAATTACAGGTGTTGGTGAGGTTGCGATGCCTATTATTGCATCAACAGCAACAACGCTAGCAGCATTTTTACCCTTAGCAATTTGGCCTGGTATGATGGGAGAGTTTATGAAATATCTTCCTATCACTTTAATGATTGTACTTGGATCTTCGCTTTTCGTTGCTCTTGTAATCAACCCGGTTCTCGCTGTTGTTTATATGAAAGTAACTGAGGACAAACCGAATAGAAAGAAAGCATTACGTAACTCTGGAATTCTAGTAGGAATAGGTATTATTTTGGTAATTCTAGGCGGAATCGGTCTAGGAAACCTGATGATTTTCTTCGGGTTCATGATTTTAGTTAACTTTTTCATTTTCTTTCCAGGAACTAAGCGTTTTCAGAATGGTTTCTTACCAAAACTTGAAGCCATATACGAGCGATTTTTAAAATTTGCCTTAACTGGTAAACGTCCTGGTAAATTCTTACTTGGTACGTTTGGATTACTTATCCTTTCGTTTGTATTGATGGCTGTATTTCCACCTAAAGTGGATTTCTTCCCAGTAAATCAACCGAACTACGCCAACGTTTTTATTTCCCACCCAATCGGAACTGATATTTCGGTAGCAAATGAAACAACATTACAAGTTGAAGAAAAGCTGAATGGCGTTCTTGCTAAATATTTAGCCGATACGGTTGGTATCCCTAAAGACGAACAATTAATTCAATCGATAATTGCCCAGGTTGGTGAAGGAACTAGTGACCCAAGTCAAGGTGTCTCCATGGGAAACACTCCGCACAAAGGAAGAATTACTGTAAATTTTGTAGAGTCTCAATATAGAAGAGGCTACGAAACGAGTGAAATCTTGAAAGAAATTCAATCTGAATTAAAAGGAGCCTTTACCGCAGACATTGAAATTACAACGGCGAAAGATGAACAAGGACCGCCACAAGGAGCTCCGATCAATATTGATTTAACGGGTAGAGGTGAATATAAAACACTTATTGAAGAAGCGAATAAAGTAAAAACGTACTTGGCGAGACAAAAAATTGAAGGTGTTGAAGGATTCAAGTTAAATGTTGAGTTAAACAGACCTGAAATTCCAATCAGAGTTGATAGAGATCAAATTAGAAAATTGAATGCGTCAACAGCACAAGTCGGTATGGCAATTCGTAAAGCTTTGCTTGGTGAAGACATCTCAACTTACACAAAAGATGAAGAATCTTATGACATTGTTGTGAAATTCAATAAAGAAAACCGTGATGATTTCAATTCATTGTTAGATCAACGCTTGATTTTTCGAAATAACAAAGGTCAATTAATGAACATTCCAATTCGTTCAGTAATTGAAAAACCTGAAGAGACTAGTTCATATACTGCAGTAATTCGTAAAGATCAAGTTCCCCTAGTTACTGTATTATCAAATGTAAATGAAGGTTATAATCCAACGGAGATTGTGTCTAAGGTTAAAGTAAAAATGGATGAATATGTGGCTGCAGGTAACTTAAAAGAAGGATTGGATTTTAAATTCACAGGTCAGCAAGAAGAGCAAGAAAAAGAGATGGCCTTTTTAAGTGGCGCATTATTGATTGCAGTCTTTTTAATTCTTTTAATTATTGTAGCTCAGTTTAATTCTTATTCAATGCCAACAGTAATTATGTTAACGGTACTTCTATCGTTGATTGGTGTATTGCTTGGGTTATTAATCTCGCGTCAGAACTTTGTAATTATGATGACCATGATTGGTATTATTTCATTGGCAGGAGTTGTTGTAAACAACGCTATTGTATTGATTGATTACATTAACAAACTGCGCTTAGAAAAACGTGAAGCATTGAATTTAGGAGAATACGATATTCTTCCTTATGAAGAAATCGTAAGTTCAGCAATTGATGGTGGTAAGACAAGATTACGCCCTGTGTTACTAACAGCAATAACAACCGTTTTAGGATTAGTTCCTTTGGCAATTGGATTCAATATTGACTTCTTTAGTTTGTTCACTACATACGATCCAAAAATCTATATTGGAGGAGATAACAATGTTTTCTTTTCACCAATGTCGTGGGCCATTATTTATGGTTTGACTTTCGCAACATTCTTAACGCTGATTATTATTCCAGTGTTATATTTATTAATGTACCGATTCAAATTATGGGTCTACAAAATTTTCAAATGGAAAATGCGAAGTAATTTATAATTGTAACTGCATCAAAAAAAAAGGTGGACATTGATGTCCACCTTTTTTTTGATTACTACGAATTTCACACTTACTATAACGGTTTATCAAATCTTATTTCAAGAATAAAGAACACTATTGGAATTTCAGAACAATTGCCTTAAACCAGTCGATCCAAAGGTAACCCACTCATAATTAGCGACAATTACCACTCAATAAACCTATTTCATCCTGTAGTAAAACGTTCTATTTTATGAATAAATGTTAAAACCATATCCAGTTAGGAATCCAAGAGTTATTCATCGTAATTTCTATGAACGTTTACTTTTTCGCTATGAATAACAGATATTCATCTCTTTATTAAAGAATCAGAAGAACTATGCCTGCATAGCTCTTTATAATGCTTAAAAACTGAATCTTTTTTATTTTGTGAAAGTGGGATTCTACTTTATATTTGTACTGTAAAGATTTCAAATTGGCTACGGTCAATAAATCTTTTTCAGTGAATAGTGGTTAGGTTAGGTATGATAAAGCAGCTCTCCCGAGCTGCTTTATCTTTTTAATCCTCTTTATATCATTGAAGATGAAAGCCACTTTTCCATTTCATCATATTCCATTCCCTTTCTTTCAGCCAATGACTTCACTTGATCTTTAGCAATTTTCCCCACACCAAAATACTTCGCAACATCATTTGCAAAATACCAACCAGAAACGCTAGCTGTTGGCATCATTGCCAAACTATCTGTTAAATTAATCCCTGTTAAATCCGTAACATTTAATATTTCAAACAACCCAATTTTCTCTGTATGATCAGGACAAGCAGGGTAGCCGGGAGCAGGACGAATTCCTTTATATGTTTCTTTTATCAATTCTTGATTTGATAATACCTCATCCGAGGCATACCCCCACAATTCTTTCCTCACTTTTTCATGCAGATACTCAGCAAAAGCCTCAGCTAAGCGATCAGCCAACGCTTTTAAAAGAATTGAATTATAATCGTCGTGATTTGATTCAAAGGCATTTACATACTCTTCAATACCAAGGCCAGAAGTAACAGCAAAACCACCAATATAATCTTCTACATCCGAGCCCTTTGGCGCGATAAAATCAGCCAATGCAATATTCGGAACTCCACTTGCTTTTTTTGATTGCTGACGCATAGTCTTTTGCACGTAAAGAACTTCCTTTCGCGTTTCATTCGCGTAGATTTCAATATCATCTCCAATGGCAGCAGCAGGAAAGATACCAACAACACCTTTATGCGTTAACCATTCTTCGCTCGAAATCAGGTTCAACATTTTTTGAGCATCATCAAAAACACCCTTCGCTTCTTGCCCTACCACTTCATCATCTAAAATCTGAGGGTACTTTCCATGAAGTTCCCACGTTCTAAAAAAGGGAGTCCAGTCGATATAAGGAATCAACTCATTGGTAGACACATTAATTTGTTGAACACCCAACTGATTAGGCTTCACAATTTTTTGTTCCGACCAATTAACCTGAAGTGCATTCGCTCTTGCTTCTTCCAATTTTAAAATCGTCTTCTGAGCTCTATTTTTTGTATGGTTCTCTCGTACTTTCGCATATTCCGTTTTTAAATCAGATACGAACACATCTTTCTTGTTCCCTAACAAACTCTCTACAACCGTTACCGATCGCGAAGCATCCAAAACATGAACTGTTTGATCTAAATTAAAATGCTCATCAATACGCACAGCTGTATGAACTCGTGAAGTTGTTGCTCCACCAATCATCAATGGTACAGCCAACTTTGCACGCTCCATTTCTTTTGCAACAGTAACCATTTCATCTAAAGATGGTGTAATTAAACCACTTAACCCTATAATATCAACCTTGTGTTCAATAGCTGCTTCAATGATTTTTTCTGGTGGAACCATCACACCCAAATC
>JBFHHS010000041.1:0-17234 GCA_041596895.1 Crocinitomicaceae bacterium
GTACTTGTTGTCAACTTTTCTCCTAACAAGTAAAACCCAGTATGAGGACCACTTTGTGTATCAGAATCTATGATGTCAATGGTAAAATCAGTTGTGTGCCAAATTGGATTTGAGGAAATGTTGGTTGCAGGAGCTGTAACATCGTAAAGACTTGTAGTGTACGAAGCTTCCCAACCATTTGATAATGTTGAACAGTCGCTTCTAAATTCAATTAATAGGGCTCCTGAAGATGAGGTGATTGTTCCTGGAGAGTTGCTTCCAGTATAACTACCAATTAATGGTGCGTCAATCGTGTTTCCGTCATAAATATAGAGGTTGTCATAACCTGATTCAACATTAAAAACTGTAAAGTCAATAGTGATTGATTGTGCATTAGAAGGTTCTATTAACCATAATTCACGTTCGTCATTTGCGTAATCACCAGTCGCCCCTCCAGTATCGTAAAAGTTGTCAGTTGGATTGGTTAATGTTGTTATTACCGGCGAATTATTAATCATTCGATAGTACTTTTCCCAGTCCCAATTAATACCTGGATCGGTATGTGTTTGATTTGGATAGTGCTGATGTCCTTTGATCTTTGTACATCCTCCCAAAAGATTTGTGCCTATCGTTGCATCACCGTAAAATGTTCTCAATGGTGGAATACCGTATCCACTATTGGTTATATCACGACTTAAGTCAGAAGAACTTGTGTACATTTCTTCCGTGTACCAACTTGGATCATTGACATATCCTTCGTGTTCATAACCGATGGTATATGGGTTTTCGGAGCCAACGTGCCAAGCCTTGTCAGCTTCCAACACCATTTGTGTCACTTGTCCATCCGAAGAACGAATAACATAGTGATATGATACACTTGAAGAACAATTTTGTGCCCATGAAATTGCTCCAGCATACGTTCCTTGAATGGTATGGATTGTTATTGCCGATATGGCAACCCCACTTCTGGAGCTAAAGTTACATGATTGTGCAGGATTCCAAATGGCTGGTCCGAATTCGGCAGATTTTTGTTGAGAAATTTGATATTTTTCATGTGTACTGGATTCTGCTCCAGTTGACGTCAAGGTTATTCTTGGACTCGATAAAACGGCATAATTGTTCGATCCAAAAACGGATTCTAAATCAAAAAATGAAACGTCAAAATCATATGTTTGCGCCATGGAAAGATCGTTCATAAAATCCAAGATGGAATAAACTTGCATGTCTCTAGCTAAATTGTTTACAAGGCCAGAATCAGGGATCTCACTCAATTGATGTAATACGTTGCGAATGGCTTTCGGATTATGAAAGTTGCCTTTTTTTCCCACCTCCAATTGCATAAAATAGTTAAACGATTTTGCATAGGCTTCAATTTGAGCTGCTGCACTGTTTCGTTGTTCTTTGATACTTATTCCAGAAATTGTAGCGACAAGAGCACCATTTTCGTTGAAGTAATTCTTACCATCATCATGCAGTCCCATGATTCCATAAGCTTGAGGTAATCCAATACAAGATGAAGCGTAATTGGTTAAATGTACCATGTGCGTATTTGTATAAGCCACAGCTTCTAAAATCCCAGAAGGTACTAGTGAATTATTTTTATATGCTTGCTCGAAAGCAGATTGAGAAAACCCGAAATTTGAGCATAGAAGTAGAGAGAGGATAAATCCAAGAGGTTTCATAGTATTCAATTAGTGTCTTAACAAAAATATGAAAATCAGAACACTAACCTAGTAAATAGGGGGTTAAAACCGTTGTTAAATCGGCCTTTTAGGTAGTAAAACGTTTTAGCAACCTGACTTTATTTACGTCCTTTTTTACGACGTTCTTCTAGCCAAGTTGGAACTCGTGAATTGGAAGTGTTGCCATCTAGAAGTTTATCCGCTAAATCCATGCGGTTTGCTTTTTGAAGGGATTGCTTGATGAATTTGTGGTTTTCTCGCTTGTACCAAAAGAAAAAACGACGTTGATTCAATTTTTCTTCTTTGTCCTTTACGGTGCGATGAGGTCTTAATGTATAAGGGTGTACTCCGCTATAATAAATGACAGTTGCAACAGTCATCGGAGTCGGAGTGAAATCTTGAACTTGTTCCAATTGGAACCCCATGTCTTTGGTTTCCACAGCCAAATTTGCCATGTCTTCATCTTCACATCCTGGGTGTGACGATATAAAATAAGGAATTAGTGGTTGGTTTAAGTTGTGCTTCGCCGAAATTTTGTCGTACTTTTCTTTGAACTTATGAAAATATTTAAATGATGGTTTACGCATCATTTTTAAGGTATTATCTGATGTGTGTTCAGGTGCAACTTTTAATCTTCCACTTACGTGTCGCGTAACAACTTGTTCAATGTATTCATCATGATTTCCATCATCATTGTTCTTGTTGAAGTCATCAACTAATAAATCATACCGAATTCCAGAACCTACAAATGCTTTTTTCACACCAGGGTGAGCATCCACTTTTTTGTATATGTCGGTCATTGATTTGTGATTTGTATCCAAATTGGAACAAATTACAGGGTGGATGCAGCTAGGACTTGAGCATTTCGCACAAATTGCTTCATCTTTACCTTTCATTCCATACATATTTGCGGATGGTCCACCTAAATCAGAGATGTATCCTTTAAAATCAGGATGAGCAACGACTTCATCAACTTCTTTTAGAATCGATTTTTGACTTCGCGAGGCAATGAATTTCCCTTGATGCGCACTGATTGTACAAAAGCTACAACCGCCAAAACAACCACGATGCATATTGATTGAGAACTTAATCATATCATAAGCTGGAATAGCTCCACGCTTTTTATATTTTGGATGCGGTAAGCGAGTGTAAGGTAAATCGAATGATTCGTCAATCTCCTTTTCAACCATCGTCTTATATGGGGGGTTAATGACTAAAGTTCGATCCCCAATTTTCTGTGTAATACGATTGGCTTGCCATTTATTCGATTCAACTTCAACAATTTTAAAGTTTGCTGCGTATTTTATTTTATCTGATAGACATTCTTCATGACTCGCCATTTCAACTGTTTCCCAATTCTTGTTTTTTGGCAAGGGTTCGTCTTTGTCTAGCATGAAAGCAACCTGCTTCACTGTGGAAAGATTTTTAAAAGGAACTCCTCGCTTTAGCAATTGAAGAATCTCTCGTAAGGGTTGATCGCCCATACCGTAAACCAATAAATCAGCACCAGAATCTTCCAATATAGAAGGGAATAGTTTGTCAGCCCAATAGTCGTAGTGTGTAACACGGCGAAGGGAAGCTTCAATCCCCCCAATTAGAACGGGTACATCAGGGTAAAGCTCTTTCAAAATCTTTGTATAAACGGTAGTTGCATAATCAGGTCTAAATCCGGCCGCTCCGCCTGGAGTATATGCATCGGTAGATCGTAATCTTTTGTTGGCAGTATAATGATTCACCATAGAGTCCATACACCCTCCCGTTACTCCAAAAAACTTGCGCGGTTTTCCGAATTTTTTAAAATCCCTTAAATCATCTTTCCAGTTGGGTTGTGCAACAATCGCTACAGAAAAACCTTCGTCTTCAATGATTCTGCCAACAACAGCAGTTCCAAATGCTGGGTGGTCTACATAGGCATCTCCAGAAATTAGGACAACATCAACCTCATCAAAACCTCTTTTTTCAAGTTCTTTTTTTGTTAAGGGTAACCAATCTGTTATAGGACGTTCAATCGACATACTGCAAAACTAAGCTAAAAAACTGGAAAGAAATTTCATATAATAGAGAAAGAGTCTTTATCTTGTAAGAATACTGAAAAAATGAAGTGATTTTATGAGAATAATAATAGTTGGTTTGTTGATGGCGATTTTTACAACTTCGAGTTGTTCTGAACAAAAACGTCCTCGATTTTTAAAGAGAAGTATCACTTATCAGCCTTTCTTGTTTAATATGCAACATTATTTTTCCGATCAAGAATTAAACATGTCCTTTCCGATATGGTTTAACGACACGATTCTGAAACAGAATCGGATTAAAGAAATAAGATTGAGTGTATATTCTTCTTCACAAGATACGAGCGTAAATGAAAATTATCCGAAAAGAACAAAGGTGTACACGTTTAATGAAGATGGAGATATTGTATCAGCACAATTTGAACAGTTTTACGAAAACGTGAAAGTGGGGTCTTATCTCTTTGATTATGCTACTTCTAAAGATGAAAATGGATTCTCCAAAGTTGAAAAGACGGTTGGGCCAAATTCAGACTTAAAGGCGTCAGAACACTATACTATATACGAGAAAGAGAAGTGTAACGATAAGTTTTTGATTTATCGTGATGAACTTTCAGGTGATTATTTGTTTTATATGTTAAATCGAAAAAATTGGGGGGCACTCTCCGTGGATTCTATTTTTAATCCTACCATAGAAGATAAAGTGATATTTGGTTCACCTCAATTTCCATATAAATCTTATCATGTAGAAAATGTTGTTAAAGAGTCTGAGGTGATAGAGTATGAATATGATAAAAAGAATGAATTTGTCCTTCAGATCAAACGCGACGAGTATCCATTTAGAAATAAACGTTCAGTTAATTATAGTAAATCAGGAGATTGTTTAGGTTTCGTTGATTCTACTTTCAGCGGAGATAAATTTTTAAAGGCTGAACTAACTATTTTTGAAATCGAAGGACAATTACCTCGGAAAATTATTCATGAAAGTAAGTTGAATGAATCGGGGTCGGGTTACTTTCATATTGAAACGATTGAATACATCTTTTTTGAAGAGAAATAATAGTTACAGTTTGCAGATGTGCATAGGTTAACTTCTTAGTTTATTCATTTAGTTGATTATTTTTGTTTATCAAATTATATAGAAAATGCAGTTAATAAATAAGATTAACGAAGAATATATAGAGAACCGTGTAATTATAGGTTCTGAAGGAAATGTTCCAAATACACTTTCGAAAGAAGATAAAGAATTGTTTGCTCAGTTTTTAAAGTTGGACCAGGATGTAAAAGTGATGAACAACCTTAATTCAATTACAGCTTTTATTAAAATCAATTCCGATGCTGAAAAAATGCGTGTGGCTGGTTCGAAGGTAAGAGGAGTTCTTGATAAGGAAGCAGAGAGTATTGCTGTGCATGGTACAAGAGATGCTGCTTTTTTCTTTATAGAAGGTTTTATGCTGTCGAACTATCAGTTTAATAAATACTTTTCTGATGCTGAAAAGAGAACGAACAAGTTAACTTCAATAATTGTTGACGATAGCTTTAAGCTTTCGGATATTGAAGAGTTAGTGAATATCACAAAGGCTGTTTCATGGGCTCGAGATATGGTAAATGAGCCAGTTTCATTTTTGAATGCTGAGCAATTAGCAGAAGAAATTAAAGGTTTAGGAAATGACTCTGATTTAAAAGTAACTGTTCTTGAAAAAGCGCAAATAGAAGCGTTGAAAATGGGTGGGTTACTTAGTGTGAATAAAGGTTCTATAGACCCACCAACGTTTACAATAGCAGAGTACAAGCCAGCAAACGCTGTAAATTCAAAGCCAATTGTTTTTGTTGGTAAAGGTGTTGTTTATGATACAGGAGGGTTAAGCTTAAAACCTACTGCGAATTCCATGGATATTATGAAAAGTGATATGGGGGGAGCAGCATGTATGGCTGGAGCAATCTATTTGGCAGCAAAACAGAAGTTACCAGTGCATATCATTGCATTGATTCCAGCAACGGATAATAGACCAGGGTTAAACGCTTATGCACCTGGAGATGTTATCACCATGTTTGATGGTACTACAGTAGAAGTCTTGAATACAGATGCTGAAGGGAGAATGATTTTGGCAGATGCGTTGGCTTATTCAAAAAAATTCGACCCAGAAGTTGTGATTGATGCGGCTACTTTAACAGGGGCGGCACACCGTGCAATCGGAATGCATGCTTCCATTATTATGGGGAATGCAGATGATAAATACTTTAAGCAATTAGAACTTGCAGGAAATAGTTCGTTTGAGCGTGTAGTGCGTTTCCCATTTTGGGACGAATATTTTGAAGAAATGAAATCGCCAATTGCAGACTTAAAAAACCTAGGAGGTCCATCAGCTGGAATGATTACAGCAGGGAAGTTTTTGGAACATTTCGTTAAAGCACCATATATTCATATGGATATCGCTGGGCCGGCATGGCTAGATAAAAATGAGGCCTACAGAACCAAAGGAGGTTCGGGAGTTGGAGTTAGGTTGTTGTATAACTTCCTTAAAAATTACGCTGAATGAATAAAGTAAAAGAAGTATATAAAGATCAACCATCAAGAAAACCGGTTCGTGTAGGAATCTCAATTGGTGATGTAAACGGAATTGGACCAGAGGTAATAATGAAGGCATTGAACGACTCTAGATTGTTGTTGGATTGCACTCCGATTATTTATGGTTCTTCAAAAGTGTTTACGTTTCATAAAAAGGCACTTAACGTAAAAGAATTTAACTTTTTAAGTTCTGATTCTGTAGATGGCGCTAAGAATAAAAAGATCAATGTGGTGAACATCTGGAAGGATGAAATCAAATTTGATCTGGGCAAGGCTACTTCTGAAGGTGGAAGGTTAGCTTTTGAGTCACTTGAGGCAGCGACGCAAGATTTAGCATCAGGTAAGATAGATGTTTTGGTTACAGCACCTATTTCTAAAGATGCTATGAACAAGTCTGGATTTAAGTTTCCAGGACATACCGAATATTTAGCGGACATGTCTGGACAGGAAGAAGCGTTAATGTTAATGGTAGCACCATCCTTACGCGTAGGCTTGGTTACAAGTCATATTCCGTTAAAGGATGGTCCCTCAACTTTAAGTGCGGATAAGGTGTACGACAAGATCAAGGCATTTGCTTCAAGCTTATCAAAAGACTTTGGTATTCGAAGACCTAAAATTGCTGTGTTTGGTGTAAATCCACATGCAGGAGAGAGTGGGAAAATGGGTACAGAAGAACTTGAATCTATTATTCCAGGAATTGAGCGGGCAAAGAACGAAGGTATTATCGCCTTTGGTCCTTTTCCTGCAGATGGTTTTTTCGGGTCAAGTGCACGTAATAATTATGATGGCGTTTTGGCGATGTATCATGATCAAGGGTTAGCGGCATTTAAGGCGCTTTCGTTCGATGAAGGTGTTAATTTTACGGCAGGACTCCCAATCATTCGTACCTCGCCAGACCACGGAACTGCATATGACATTGTTAATCAGGATAAAGCTTCTGGAGCTTCAATGAGGAATGCAATTTATATGGCAATTGACGTTTTTTGGAACCATCAAATGGAGAAGGAAATAACGGCAAATCCACTTGAATCACAAAAGCGAGACGACCGTAGAAAGGATAAAAGAAGAGAAACTTAATAAAGTAGTTCAAAATAAAAATTAGTATTCGTCTGGTTTAAAGTTAAAATTGTTAACTTTGCCGCCCCGACTTCTACTGTGAGGTTGGGAAATTTAGGTGAAAGTGAAGTTGAATAGAGAATATATTATACCCTTTGTTGGTTTAAAATTAGGGGAACACGATTTTGAGTTTGACATCACAGACACGTTCTTTGATAACTATGAGTACTCAATAATTCGCAAGGGAAATGTGAAAGTGGAGTTGACTTTAGACAAAAAAGAAACAATGCTAATTGGTAATTATACCATTCATGGCGTTGTTCAGTCTGAATGTGACCGATGCACTGACCCGATTGATATTGAAATTGAAGGAGAGTATCAGCTTATTTACAAGTTCGACACGGAACCTTCAGACGATGAATCGTTAATTATTGTTTACCCGGAAGAATTTGAGTTGAATATTGCTGATAATATTCTTGAACTTATCACGGTTTCATTACCGTTAAGATCAATTCATGAGGAAGGGGAATGCAATGAGGAGATGATTGAACAAATGAAAGAGTACATATTAGTAGAAGAAGTGTTTGAAGACGAAGATGATGAATCATCTGAAAATTCAGACGAAGATGATGACGACGATATCGATCCTCGTTGGTCAGCATTAAAAGGATTAAAATAGAAGCGAAAGCATTTATTATAGATGCAGGAAACTGCAAAAATTGATTATTAAGTTTGAAGTAGAAATACGGAAGACAAGTAAATAAAAAAGTAAACAAAGTAAAATGGCACATCCAAAACGAAAGATCTCGAGAACGAGACGTGACAAAAGAAGAACTCACGTGAAGGCTGAGGCAAAAAACATTGCAACATGCCCAACAACTGGACAACCACACTTATTTCACCATGCTCACTGGCATGAGGGGAAATTGTACTACAAAGGTAAGGTAGTTGCAGAAAAAGAAGTTGCAGTTTAAATAACTGTAAGTTAATTCTTCATTAATGAAGATTGGTATTGGAGTTCTAAAAGGTGGATGTTTTTCCACCCTAGAATACTCTTCAATGGGGATTTGAAACCCAAAGGCGACCGGGTGAATCTTGTGTGGCCTTTCTTTGTTTTTGGAACTATATTCGTGGTTAATTTCACGGCTTTTCTCAGTGATAATGCATACATTGTCACGCGTTTGGTCGTTGACATTATTGATTAGAACTGAGCATTAACTAGATTATGAGTAAAATAACTGCAGGAATAACAGGAGTACAAGGGTATTTACCAGAATATGTCCTTACGAACGATGAGCTTTCTAAAATCGTAGATACCAACGACGAGTGGATTACATCCCGAACAGGTATTAAAGAAAGACGTATCATGAAAGATGGTGCATCTTCAGATATGGCTGTCGGCGCTGTTGAAGCCTTGTTAAAGAAAACAAATACGGCACCTGAAGAGGTTGATTTAGTCATCTTGGCTACTGTTACCCCAGATTATCCGTTTCCAAGTACCGCCAATGTTTTATGTGATAAGATAGGTATGAAAAACGCCTGGGGTTTTGATTTAATCGCGGCTTGTTCAGGGTTTATTTATGGAATTTCTACAGGTGCTCAATTTATAGAGACAGGAAAATATAAAAAAGTAATCGTTGTTGGAGTGGATAAAATGAGCTCAATCATTGATTACGAAGATAGAACAACGTGTGTGATTTTTGGTGATGGGGCCGGAGCTGTAATGCTTGAGCCAAATGAAGAAGGTTTAGGTGTTCAAGATTTTATCTTGCGCTCTGATGGAGCTGGAAGAAATTACCTGCTTCAACCGGGTGGAGGTTCCGCAAATCCAGCAACAGCTGAAACTGTTGAGAAAAAAATGCACTTCGTCAAACAAGAAGGGAAACAAGTTTTCAAGTTTGCAGTGACAAATATGGCTGAGGTTTCAGCAGAAATCATGGAAAAGAACAACCTTACCAGTGATGATGTTGATTGGTTGGTTCCACATCAAGCTAACTTGAGAATTATTGATGCTACCGCTAACCGCATGGGGCTTCCAAAAGAAAAGGTTATGATAAACATTCAAAAGTATGGTAACACTACTGCTGGTACCTTACCGTTATGTTTATGGGATTATGAAAAGCAATTAAAGAAAGGAGATACGTTAATTTTATCAGCATTCGGTGGTGGTTTCACTTGGGGGGCTGTATACATCAAATGGGCGTATAATTCTTAAAAAATATTATTTTTACACTATTAAACCAGTACGAAATGAACATTAAAGAGATACAAGACTTAATTAAATTTGTCGCTAAATCAGGAGTTAGTGAAGTGGAAATCGAACAAAAAGATTTTAAAATCACTATAAAGTCTGAGGACAAAAAAGAAGAGAGACAAATTTACGTTCAAGCTGCTGCACCTGCTGCATTGCCTGCGCCAGCTGCTGCGCCTGTTGCGCCAGCCGCTGCACCAGCACCTGCTGCGCCAGCCGCTGCACCAGCAACTGACGATGATTCAAAATATTTAACGATTAAATCTCCAATGATTGGTACTTTCTACCGCTCAGCTGGTCCAGATAAAGATGCTTTTGTATCTGTTGGTGACTCAATCGGAAATGGAGATACGGTTTGTATCATTGAAGCAATGAAATTGTTCAACGAGATAGAAGCTGAAATTACAGGTAAAATTGTCAAGGTTTTAGTTGATGATGCTACTCCTGTTGAATATGATCAACCATTATTCTTGGTAGATCCTTCTTAGTAGATTTATTATTGAGTCCACTTGTTGAATCAAGTGGACTATTTTTTTCATAAAAACATTTAGGCATGTTCAAAAAAATATTGATTGCCAATAGAGGTGAAATAGCTTTGCGCGTTATTCGTACGTGTAAAGAAATGGGAATTAAAACTGTTGCTGTATATTCAACTGCAGATAAAGATAGTCTTCCTGTGCGTTTTGCTGATGAAGCGGTTTGTATCGGCCCAGCAGTAAGTGCTCAGTCTTACTTATCCATTCCAAATATTATAGCAGCAGCAGAAATTACAAATGCGGATGCCATTCATCCTGGTTATGGATTTCTTTCAGAAAATGAAAAGTTTTCTAAGGTTTGTCAAGAACATAACATCAAATTTATTGGTGCAACTCCAGAGCAAATTGCAGGAATGGGAGACAAGGCTAGTGCAAAAGCAACAATGATTGCAGCTGGTGTTCCTTGTATCCCTGGATCAAAGGGTCTGCTAAAAGATTTGGCTGATGCGAAATCAACGGCTAAGAAAATAAAATACCCTGTAATTCTTAAAGCAACTGCCGGTGGTGGTGGTAAAGGAATGCGTGTGGTATGGAAAGAAGAAGATATGGAAGCAGCATGGGATGGTACTCGTGCTGAATCTGCAGCGGCTTTTGGAAATAATGGTCTTTACATGGAGAAATTCATCGAAGAGCCTAGACATATTGAAATTCAAATTGCGGGTGACCAATACGGTAATGCATGTCACTTATCTGAAAGAGATTGTTCTATTCAAAGACGTCATCAGAAATTGGTTGAGGAAACGCCTTCTCCATTTATGACAGATGAGTTAAGAGATGCAATGGGTGTTGCAGCTATTAAAGCAACGAAAGCAGTAAACTACGAGGGTGTAGGTACAGTTGAGTTTTTAGTTGATAAGCACCGTGATTTCTACTTCATGGAAATGAATACTAGAATTCAAGTTGAGCATACAATTACTGAAGAAGTAATTAACTTTGATTTAATCAAAGAGCAGATTAAACTTGCGGCTGGTGAAAAAATGTCTGGAGAGAATCATTACCCAACAATGCATGCGATTCAGTGTCGAATCAATGCTGAGGATCCTCACGCAAATTTTAGACCTTCCCCAGGTAAAATTACAAGTTATCACGCTCCAGGTGGACATGGTGTTCGTATTGACACACATGTTTATGCAGGATACACTATTCCGCCAAACTACGATTCAATGATTTCAAAATTGATTGTAGTTGCTCAAACGCGAGAAGAAGCAATTTTGAAAATGAAACGTGCTTTAGGTGAGTATATCATAGAAGGAGTCAAAACAACAATTCCTTTCCACCAAAAATTAATGGAAGATAAAAAGTTCAATGAAGGTGACTTCACCACAAGTTTCATGGAAACATTTGAATTTTAATTTCAGATATAATTATAAAGAAGGGCTTCCATTAATTGGGAGCTCTTTTTGTTTATAAGCAATTTTAACTATGAAACTCTCTTTGTTGAAAGCTCTGAAGTCGGCGTTGCAATTGAAATGTCCACGTTGTAGAAAAGGTATGTTGTTTAATCAAAAAGGACTTATTGTTTATACGGATATGCTAGGAATGCCCGAGAATTGCTCTCATTGCAAGTTAAAATATGATTTAGAACCGGGTTTTTGGCTTGGTGCTCTATGGACGAGTTATCCAATTGTCGTTTTGCTCGAATTGCCATTTTTAATTTGCGCCTTAATGCTTGATGGAATTTGGATGTGGTTATCCTTTGTAGGATTAATTTTGGCATTTTTTATTGCATGGCCATTAATGTTACGCTTGGGACGTTCTTTCTGGATACATGTGAATGTTAGATATGAACATGAAAGTAACTAAATGTGTTTCTTTAATTCGTTAATAAAAGTTTGCATTGACATTCCACCCGATTGACGCCAAACTACTTTGCCTGATTTAAAGATGACAAAAGTAGGTACTCCACGAACTTGAAATTTTGCCGCAAGTGATTGATTTTTATCAACATCAATTTTTAATATCCGAGCTGATTCACCAACTTCCTTTTTTAATTGATCCATTACTGGAGTCATTGCCTTACATGGTCCACACCAAGTAGCAAAGAAATCAACAAGTGTTGGCTTGTCTGAATTAATTATATCTGTAAATGATTCCATATATAAACAAATATAATTGATTATAATGATATAAATTGTAACACAAGTTACGGTGGGTTGTGCATAAATATTAAGTATTTTTGTTCCTATGCAATTAGCGAAACGACTTACCCTTCATTTTCTCAAACTGCTTTTGTTCTGGGTGTTGTTATTTGATTTTCAACGCATTTTATTTTCAATTCATAATTGGGATAAATTTCAAGATGTTACTTGGGCAGATTGGTTTCTAACGTTCATTTATTCATTTCGATTAGACATCGCAACGGGGGGATTTTTAAGTGTGCTTCCTTTATTGTTTATTGCTGTGTACCTAATTAAGCCTTCCAAGCTTACAAGGGGTGTTTTTATCGGTGTCATTTTAATTGAGACGCTCATTGTGTCATTTATTCACGCTGGCGAAATCAATGCATATCCAGAATGGAATCATAAATTAACCTCGCGTGTTTTTACACATTTATCTAATCCAGATGAGGTGTTTAGAACAGCGGATTATTCCATGACATTTTGGTTTACTGTATACTCGATCCTTGAATTGGTATTTGCTTGGCGCTTGATAACGATTTTATTTAAAAAACAATCGGACCTGGAGATTCAAAAATGGTTTTTTAAGCTTCCTATAGCGCTTGTTTCTTTTCTTGTGTTAGGTGTACTTTCTTTTTTACTCGCTCGTGGAGGGTGGCAGCAAATTCCTATTAATATTGATTCAGCGTACTTTTCAAATAGACATGTTGCAAATGATTTAGCTGTGAATTCGACATACTATTTTGCAAACAGTTATTTACTTTACAATAGAAGTGAGATTGATGAATCTATTCCTAAAATTGAGCCATCTAAAGCTAAAAGTATAGTGGACGAATATTACAGTTATCCACGTGAACATAATGTTGAAATTTTTTCGAATAAGCGTCCTAATATTGTCTTTGTTATCCTAGAAAGTTGGGCTGGGGAAGCCGTAGGGTGCATGAGTGAAACAAAAGGTGCTACACCAAATTTTGATGCACTGTCAAAAGAGGGACTTCTTTTTACGAATATGTATTCTACGAGCAGTACTTCTGAAATTGGAAACAGTAGTATTTTTAGTGGAAACCCAGCAATCCCTGAAATATCAGTATCATTACAGCCAGAAAAACATCGGAAATTACGCTCCATAAATCAAGATCTTCAAGATTGGGGGTATTCTTCTGGTTATATTTTTAGCGGTGATCTTAAGTACGGGAACATTGGAGGTTATTTTATGGATCATGGATTTGAAGATGTGAAAGATGAAAACGATTTCCCTACAGGACTGGAACGTGGTAAATTGAATTATTATGATGAGGCTTTATTCGAGTTGTTTATTGATCGACTAAATAAAGCGAAAGAACCGTTTTTACAGTGCGCGTTTACCGGAAGTACTCACTCACCCTACGATCACCCTAAAAGTAACAGGCAAAACTGGGAAGGTGTTGAAGCAGCGTTTATGAATTCGGTTATTTATGCAGATCATTGTTTGAACGATTTTATCGAAAATTGCAAGAAGGAAAAGTGGTTTAATAATACAATTTTTGTTTTTGTTGCCGATCATGGTCATGCTTCACCTGCTGCTCAAAGTCCACATGATAATGCGTTCTACCGAATTCCAATGTTGATTTGGGGGAACCCTTTGAAAGATGAATTTCGAGGTGCACGAATTGAAAAAGTGGGTTCTCAGGCCGATATTGCGACGACATTAATGAATCAATTGGGCGGAGATGTTACTTCATATAAATGGAGTAAAGACCTTCTAAACCCAAATGTTCCAGAATTTGCATTGCACACTGTTATTGGAGGTTATGGCTGGGTAACGAATAAGGGATCAATGGTATACTCTATGCGAACTCAAAATGTTGTAAATAGTAGTTTTACTCCTGAGGAAGAATCAATAGAGACAGAAAAAGGAAATGCCTTTTTGTATCAAATTTATCAAGACTATAAAAATTTATAATTTGAAAATTTTAGTAGTTCGTTTTAGTTCAATTGGTGATGTTGTATTAACAACGCCAGTTGTTCGTGCGCTAAAAAATCAATTGGACTTTCCAGAAATTCATTTCTTAACAAAGAAACCTTTTGCTTCTATTCTAGATGGCAACACCAATGTAGATCGCATTATAACAATTGAGAAGTCTATCGATGAGGTAGTGGATCAACTGAAATTGGAAAAATACGATTGGGTAATCGATTTGCATAATAATTTGCGAACAACTTCATTAAAGAAAAAACTAAGACGTCCTTCAAAAACATTCAATAAACTGAATATTCGTAAATGGCTTTTGGTAAAATTCAAAATTGATAAAATGCCAGATGTGCACGTTGTAGATCGCTATTTTGATGCAGTGCGGAGTCTAGGCGTAGAGAATGATCATCGCGAAGGAGAGTTTTCTCTGTCAGAAAGCGACTATGTTGATGTTGAAAGAAAATTTCATGTCAATGCTAAATCCTATATTACCATAGCAATTGGGGCTCAATTCGCAACCAAACGCATGCCGAAAAGCTTGTTGAATAAATTAATATCTAATATTCATGCTCCCGTTGTATTGGTTGGAGGGGAAATGGATTCTGAGTTGGCTTCTGAATTGCTTGCAAGTACCGACCGAAAGGATGTTTGGAATGCTTGCGGCGATTACAATTTGAAGCAGTCAGCAAGTATTGTTGCCCAAAGCGCAAAATTAATTACCAATGATACGGGCATGATGCATATTGCAAGTTGTCTGATAGTTCCAGTTGTTTCTGTCTGGGGAAATACTGTGCCATCGCTTGGAATGTATCCGTATTATCCGAGTAATAAAAACATGTTCTCGATTCATCAGGTGGATGGGCTGTCATGTAGACCCTGTTCAAAAATTGGTTTTCAAAAATGCCCGAAAGGTCACTTCAAATGTATGAATGATCAATCTCTAAATGGAATTTTAAAGAAGGTAAACTAGTTTATTCGCCTAAGAATAGTTTTTTCAATTCAGTGGCATCAGCAGGATTCATTTTTCCCGCTAAAATTAAACTCAATTGCTTTCTTCTTAAAGCCCCATCAAATCGTAGTTTTTCCTTATCTGTCTCTGGAATCAACTCAGGAACCTGAATTGGACCTCCATTTTGATCAACGGCTACAAAGGTATAAATTGCTTCGTTACATTTAATTCGTGCTCCTGTAACATGATCTTCAACATATACATCTACGAATACTTCCATAGAGGATGTGAAAGCTCTAGAAACTTTGGCTTCAAGTGTTACAATTGACGCGTGCTGAATTGGTTGTTTAAAAGAAACATTATTTACTGCAGCAGTGACAACGACCCGCTTGCAATGTCTATGTGCTGATACACTGGCAATCACATCCATCCATGCAAGTAATTCTCCCCCGAATAAATTCCCCAAGGTATTTGTGTCATTAGGAAGTACAACCTTGGTTGTAATTGATAATGTCTCTTTTGCAGTTTTAGTTTTCATGCCGTCTTTTTTTACAAAATTAGGATTAATCAAGAATCAATGTAAGATTCGTCTCTTTTTTTGAAACTTTATTGTTGAAAATCCGAAGAATACTTAACGCGAGCAGGTTTTTTTTCGTTGTTTGTTTAACTTTACATCATAGAATTATGAATATGGACAAATTAATAAGTGCTTTCCCAAATAATATTACACAAGCGATTGCTATTGCAAAGGAAACTACCTTGAGTAAAGTTACAAACGATATTCAAAACGTTGTTATTTGTGGAATGGGCGGTTCTGGTATTGGAGGACGATTGGTTCAGAAGTGGGTTGAAAACGAAATCAATGTTCCGTTAACAGTTGTTCACGATTATTTTTTGCCGAAATTTATTTCTAAACACACCCTTGTAATCGCATCTTCATACTCAGGTCATACTGAGGAGACAATTAGTTGTGTAGAAGATGCACTTAAATCAGGTGCTCACATCGTTGGTGTTTGTTCAGGCGGTCTTCTTGAAAAAATGGGACAAGAACATGGATTTGATACGATTATCGTTCCAGGCGGAAATCCTCCAAGAACGGCGTTGGCCTTTTCATTGACACAACTTTTACATATTTTAAATCAATTTGAATTAATCGGAACAACATGTATTGAGCAGCTGGAATCGGCTAGAGAATTGATTGTTTCTTCCGGAACGAAAATTAAGGAAGAAGCCATGATTATGGCGAAATTCCTAAAGGATCATGTCGGTATTTTATATGCTACAACAGAATATGAGCCTGTTTTAATTCGTGCTAGACAACAATTTAATGAAAACAGTAAGTTGTTGTGTTGGCATCATGTCATTCCAGAAATGAACCATAACGAACTTGTTGGTTGGGGAGGTGGTGATAATCGATTTGCTACTGTGTTTTTTGATACAGATGATATTTCGGAAAGAAATGCCAGAAGATTAGAAATTACGAAAGCCGTTATTGATAAGAAATCGAATAAAAAACTCGAATTTAAATGTCAAGGAAACAACTTGATAGAACGATCCATATACATGATTAATGTGGTGGATTGGTCGTCTCTTTTCTTGTCAGAATTAAACAAAGTTGATCCAATCGATATTGCTATTATAGATTATCTAAAGGAAGAACTGTCTAATTTCTAATGAGCAAACCTACCGTTAAGTACCAAAATTTAGGGTTGATAGATTACAAGGAAGCTTGGGATTATCAAGAAAAATTGTTTCGTGCTACAGTAGACCAAAAAATTAGTATCCGTAATGGTGAGTCTTCTGAACCAACTGAAAATCATATTTTATTTTGTGAACATCCTCATGTTTTTACTTTAGGTAAAAGCGGGGATAAAGATCATCTTCTATTAAATGATGAATCTTTGAAACAAAATAATGCAACGTATTACGAAATCAACCGTGGTGGAGATATTACGTATCATGGACCAGGACAACTTGTTGTTTATCCAATTTTTGACTTAGATCATTTCTTTTCGGATATCCATAAATACCTCAGATACCTTGAAGAAAGTGTTATTTTAACTTTGGCCGAATACGGTATTGTATCAGGTCGCGTGGATGGTTTAACAGGAGTGTGGATTGATGGTGATAAACCAACA
>JBFHHS010000042.1:0-17138 GCA_041596895.1 Crocinitomicaceae bacterium
ATGGTTTCTACACCTTCAAATCCGCTTTATATCAATACGTATAGGTCAAATAATCCATTTAAAATGAGTTTAAGAGATGGTGGAACTGTTCCAGGACTGAAAAAAGCGTTAATTAATGCTAAAAAATCTGACCGAATGTTTGTCTATGTTCCATCCTCAGAAGCTTATGGAGCCAAAGGTTACCAAGACGTGGTGATGGCGAATGAAGACTTATTTTATAATATCTTGGTCATGGATGTTGTTAAGAAATAATAACTAAATGATTAACTTTGAACCTTACTAAACCGTCGGATATAGCTGACAAATTCTTTTTATGCGTTTACTCTCCATTTTTATACTCGTTTTTCTAACGAATATTTCATACTCTCAAATTATTGATACCCTAGAAACCGAAGAAGGAACTATGTTGATTTATGCAAATCGAACATGGGAATATTTGGAAGATAGAGACTTCGACGGTATTCTGAATGAACACTTATTCGACTTAATGGAAAGTGATTCAAATTTGAATTACATTCAAAACTGGGACCCTGAGGTTTGCTATACTTCAAATCTAGATAATGATGTTAATCAATTGAAGGATACACTTTGGATTTGTGTGCAAGAAGACATAGATTCAGGTTTTGTAATGCCGTTCGATGGTCGCGTTACTTCTCGTTATGGATGGAGAAAAGGTCGTAACCATAATGGTACGGACATTGATTTGAATACTGGAGATACCGTGCGCGCAGCTTGGGGTGGTAAAGTGCGGTATGCTAAATTTAATACGAGTGGATTTGGTAACTTGGTTGTTATTCGTCATTACAACGGTTTAGAGACTTTTTATGCTCACTTGAGCAAACTTTTAGTTGTGCCAAACCAAGTTGTAAATGCTGGTGATCAAATAGGACTAGGAGGGAACACAGGTCACTCTTATGGGTCGCACTTGCATTTTGAAGTGAGGTTCTTCGATATTCCGATGAATCCCGAAAATATTATTGATTTCGAAAAAAAGACGATAAAAGACGAAAATTTGTTCGTTCATAGAGGGTTGTTTAGACCGGGTTCATCGTACAGTTCAGCATCAGGTACTACTGTAGCAAGTGGGGATAAAGTTTATCATAGGGTGAGATCTGGGGATACATTAGGTGCAATTGCACGTAGAAATAGAACGTCGGTTTCAAGATTGTGCCAATTGAATGGTATTCGTCCAACTACTGTTTTGCAAATTGGTCAACGTATTCGAGTGAAGTAAATCGGATTAAAAATCAGCCATTAACAGTCATTAACACATAATTGTCTTATTTTTACCCCAATGAAAAAATTAAAATTTTTTGCCTTTATTATTGCCGCTACAACTATTGTAAGTTGCACGGGGTACAATAAGGTACTCAAGTCAGACGATTATCCAGCGAAATTTGAAATGGCTAATCAGCTCTATGATGACGGTCAAGAGTTAAGGTCTATTACCTTGTATGAGCAAGTTTATCAGCGAATGCCCAAAACTGGAGAGGGAGAATTGGCATATTTTAGAATTGGAAAAGCATATTATTTAGGTTCAGATTACTACATGGCGGGCTATTATTTGGGACAGTTCTCTCAACGATTTGCCTCAAGTCCTAAAGCGGAAGAAGCCTTGTTCCTAAGTGCAATGTGTTCTGTTCAAAATTCGCCTGAGTTTTCTTTAGAT
This sequence comes from Crocinitomicaceae bacterium, assembly GCA_041596895.1. Taxonomy (GTDB): domain Bacteria; phylum Bacteroidota; class Bacteroidia; order Flavobacteriales_D; family Crocinitomicaceae; genus UBA4466. Next base: position 1,670 of record JBFHHS010000042.1, read on the forward strand.
CAAAATGAAACAGATTTAGCAATTAACGACCTGCAACAATTTATAGATCGTTTTCCTGCTTCTACGTTAGTAGATTCATGTAATTCAATCATCGATGGTTTACGCTTTAAACTCGAAAAGAAAGAGTTTAATTCGGTTAAATTATATTCGAAAACAGAGAATTACCGCGCTGCTGCAAGTGCTGCCGTTACTTTTTTAAGTGACTATCCAATGTCTCAATTCAATGAAGAAGTTTCTTATCTTCTTGTTAGAAATTCGTATTTACTATCTAAAAATAGTGTTGAGAGTAAAAAAATGGAACGAATTGACCAAACTATTGAAAGATATCGTACTTTTGTAGCTAGCTTCCCTGATTCGAAGTATATTAGTGCTGCCACTAGTTATTACGAGGAAATGGAATTAGAGAAATTAAAAGATCAGAAATAAACAACTATGAATTTTAAAAATAGCACTGCTGAAAAAACGACAATTACACGTGATACTGCTGATATGGAAGCAAACACTGGTAACATTTATGAGTCTATCGTAATGATGTCGAAAAGATCAAATCAATTAAGTGTTGAGTTGAAAGAAGAGCTTACGCAGAAATTGCAAGAGTTTGCTTCAACTACGGATAACTTAGAAGAGATTTTTGAAAATAGAGAGCAAATTGAAATTTCTCGTTTCTATGAAAGATTGCCTAAGCCTGTTGCTATTGCAATGCAAGAGTTATTAGCGGATAAAATCTATGCTAGAACTCCTGAAACGAAAGATGTAGAAAAATAAATCAAATGCGAGGTAAACGCATCCTTCTTGGAATTACCGGAGGAATTGCGGCGTACAAAATCGCTTTCCTGATAAGGTTATTGAAAAAAGCTGAGGCAGAGGTCAAATGTATTATGACCCCTGCCTCTTGTGATTTTATAAGTCCGCTCGTAGTCTCTACGCTCTCTGGAAATCCAGTGGGTATTGAATTTTGGGACAAAAAAGATGGTTCATGGAATAATCATGTCGAGTACGGATTATGGGCCGATTTGTTCGTTGTTGCTCCATTAACAACGAATACATTGAGTAAAATGGCCGTTGGTAGTTGCGATAATTTATTGTTAGCATCATATTTATCGATGAAAACAAATACTTTGGTCGCGCCAGCAATGGACCTGGATATGTACGCACATCCTTCAACTCAACGTAATTTGAAGCAATTAACTGAAGATGGTGTAGAAATTATTCCGGTTGAATCGGGCGAATTGGCAAGTGGTTTAACTGGGGAAGGACGCATGGCTGAACCAGAAACGATTTTTGATTCAATTCAAAGTTATTTTGAGTCAAAATTAGATCCTTTATTTAAAGGGAAACACGTTGTGATTACTGCCGGACCTACGTATGAATCAATCGATCCGGTAAGATTTATAGGAAACCATTCAAGTGGTAAAATGGGGTATCGTATCGCCAATGAGTTTTTGATGCAAGGAGCACATGTTACGTTGGTGTCTGGCCCTTCGAGCTTAACATTGGAACATCCAAATTTAAACTTGGTCCGAGTGAAATCTGCGGATGAAATGCTTGTGGAAGTACAAAAAGTATGGTCTAATTGTACCTTTGGAGTTTTTGCCGCAGCTGTTGCAGATTATAGACCGAAAGAACAGGTCCATCAAAAAATTAAAAAGTCAGATGCGGAGTTAACAATTACACTAACTAAAAATCCTGATATTTTGTATTGGGCTGGTCAGAATAAGTCGGATGAACAATATTTGGTTGGTTTTGCACTTGAAACCAATGATTTGAAGCAGAATGCAACAAAGAAATTAGAAAAAAAGAATCTAAATATGATTGTAATGAATACACTGGCAGATTCTGGCGCAGGATTTGGTGTAGACACAAACAAAATTAGTATTTTAGATAACCGCAATAATTTTGAAACTTTTGAGTTAAAGTCTAAGACAGAAGTCGCAAAAGATGTGCTGTTGTTTTTGAAAAAATATATTTCATGAGAATTATTATCCTATTGGGCTTATTGTTAGTTTCTGTGTTTCGCATGAATGCACAAGAATTAAATTGTCAGGTTAGTATCATTTCAGATGCGAGGTTAGAATTAACTACAGTTGATCAAGAAATGATTACCGAGCTGGAGAATACGATATATGAATTCATGAATAATACTCAGTGGACGAAAGATAAGTTTACTGTAGAAGAACGAATAAATTGTAATATTCAATTACAAATCAACGAGGTTCCTGTAACCGGAACATTTTCTGGTTCGCTGCAAATTCAAAGTTCTCGCCCAGCATTCAATTCTAGTTACAACACAACAGTTTTTAATTGTCAGGATGACGACATAAGGTTTACTTATTCTCGTGGAGCTGCTCTGCTATACGCTCCTAATCAATATAGAGATGAACTTTCTTCGGTTTTGGCGTTTTATGCTTACTACATTATTGGAATGGATTATGATTCTTTCAGTAGTAGAGGTGGAACGGATTACTTTACAACTGCTCAAGAAATTGTAACAAATGCACAATCTTCTACTGCAACAGGATGGAAAAGCTCGGATCGAGGTAAAAACAATCGTTATTGGTTAGTTGATAATGCGCTTCATGAGTTGTTTTCTCCCTTGAGAGATTGTAATTACGAATACCACCGCAAAGGAATCGATATGCTTTATGAAGATAAAGTAGCGGCAAGGTCTAATATTGAGGCTGCATTGAGTCGTTTGGTCAAAGTAACTGCAACAAGACCAAGTTCTTTGAATGTGTTGAACTTTATTCAAGCCAAAACAAACGAATTGAAAAGCATGTATTCTGATGCTGAAATGAAAGAGAAAAATGAAATTGTAAATCTGTTGAAACGAATAGATCCTGCAAATTCATCTAAATATCAAGAGATACTGAACTGATGATAAGTTCCTTAAGAATAGAAAATTTTGCACTTATTGAAACCGCTTTAATTAATTTTAATAGCGGTTTTACTGTTATTACGGGTGAAACGGGTTCTGGGAAATCAATCTTGTTGAATGCATTGAATTTAATACTGGGAGAGCGCGCTAACTTTTCTGTTATTGGAAAACTTTCAGATAAATCAATTGTGGAAGCCGAGCTTTCAATTAAAGGGTTTGGTTTAGAATCTTTTTTCAACGAGAATGAATTGGATTATTTTGATAACACTATCGTTCGAAGAGAAATACACGTGCAAGGTCGTTCACGCGCTTTTATAAATGATACACCTGTTCAACTCAATGTACTAAAAGCATTCTCTGGTCAACTCATTCACATCCATTCGCAATACAATACCTTGGAGCTTAAAGATGTCGATTTTCAACTTAAAGTTTTAGACGTGTTGGCTGGTTCACTGGAAGAAAGAGAAAGGTTCCATATTAATCTTTCATCTTTTCAAGAACGTAAAAAATACTTGACTAAATTAAAGTCAAATTTGGCTGACGTTATTTCTCAAGCGGATTATAATGCGTTTCAATTGAATGAACTTGAAGAGCTAAACTTGAATGAAGTTAACTTTGACAAAATAAAAGACGAACTAAGTCAGATTGAAAATGCAGATGAAATTCGTGGCGGTTATGGCGCTATTATTGATGCTTTTCAAAATGAGGAAGGAATAAACGATAAATTGAATAGCTTAAAAAGTGTAATTTCTAAAAAATCGTCTTTTGATAAAGGTATTCAATCGCTTTCAGAGCGAATTAATGCTGTCCTTATTGAAACAACTGATATTGCATCTGAAGCTGAAGAGCAACTTGAGAGCATTGAGGTGGATCCGTCACGCATTGATGAGTTAACATCTATGTTAGATTCATACAATAGAATTTTACAAAAACACAACAAAAGCAATCAAAGTGAACTGCTTGAATTGTACTATGAACTTTCAGAATCTTCATTTCAACATGGTCAGTTAGAGAATGAAATCGAGTCTATAACTAAAGAATTAGCCACTGCGGAAAACAATTTGTTGAAGCATGCAAATGAATTGCATAAAATTCGATCTAAAGCTATTCCTGAGATTGAGACTAAATTAACGGCTGAACTTAAAGAATTGAAATTAGATAATACGGTTCTAAAATTTGAATTAAATCAACAATCTGGTTTCAACGCATTTGGAAATTCAATGCTAGAAATACTTTTTAGTCCAAATATTGGAATTGACCCTGTACCTGTACATAAAGCTGCTAGTGGGGGAGAGTTATCTCGTGTGATGTTGGCACTTCAGAGTTTGATGTCTTCAAAAGTAAAGTTAAGAACGATGCTTTTTGATGAAATTGATACAGGAGTTTCTGGTGATGTTGCTCAAAAAATGGGGGCAACCTTGAAAAAAATGGGTAGTGAGATGCAAGTTATTGCAATTACACACCTTCCACAGGTTGCAGCTAAAGGTGGTCAGCATCTTAAAGTTGTAAAGCGTGTAGATGGAGATAAGACGAAAACCTTTGTTCAAGAGTTAACTTCAGCTGAACGTATAGAAGAAACTGCGCGACTTATGAGTGGTGATGAAATAAATGCGGCTGCATTAGATAATGCCAAAGCATTGATGCAATAATGAAGTTTAAATTAGATTTTAATATTGATGAAAGTGAAGTGAAATTTGATCACTCAGATGAGATTATTTTAATTGGTAGTTGTTTTTCTACAGAAATTGCAAATAAATTAATCTTGAATGGCTTTAATGTAGAAGTTAATCCGTTTGGTACACTTTTCCATCCTTCAGCTATTTTAAACGTATTAAAGTCAAGTGTTTCAAACGATTCTAATGTTTTTATTAAGCAGTCAGATGATGTGTTTCATTCCTGGGACAGTGCTGGAGGAGTTTATGGTATGTCTGAAGTCGAGTTGCGTGAGCGTGTTAAAGAAATTCGGAAAAGTTTAAAAAAATCAATCGAATCAGCGAAGGTTTTAATTATAACATTTGGAACTGCTTGGGGATATCAACACAATCAACTTAAATGCATTGTGGGAAATTGTCACAAAGAGAATCAAAATCAATTCACTAAAGTGCTTTCTACAGTTTCTGAATTAGAAAATGATTGGGTTTTGCTATTCAATGAAATGAAATCACTAAACCCTGAATTGAACGTTATCTTCACGGTAAGTCCTGTTCGTCATAAGAAAGATGGTTTAATCGAAAATAATAGAAGCAAAGCACGGTTAATTGAATTGGTTCACCGAATTGTTGATAAAACAACTGCGACTTATTTTCCTTCGTATGAAATTCTTATTGATGAATTACGTGATTATCGTTTTTATTCGGAAGATTTAGTCCACCCAAGTCAAGCAGCCGTAGATTACGTTTGGTCCCAATTTGAAAATTCATTTTGTTCACATGAAACTAAAATGTTAAGTCAAGAAGTGCAAAGAATTAAACGTTCAGAATCGCATAAAACATTGTATCCGAATTCAAAAGCGGATAAGTCCATGAAAGAAATGGTTTCTAAGAAAAAAGAGCAAATCTTATTGAAGTATCCTTTCCTAAATATTTAAGCAAAAAAAAGAGGCCGAAGCCTCTTTCTCAGGTTTAGTTGGTTATCTCCAGTCAACTGGGATAATATTTCCAACATATTCATTATTCTCGTTTTTCTCAGGAGTTTCAATGATCACTTTCCAGATGTAAGCAGACTCATAAGAAACTAAGCTTCCGGTTGTAATGTCTGTACCGTTCCATCCGGCAGTTGCGTCATTTGTTTGATAAACAACATGACCATCAATTGGATCAATGATAATTAATGTGAATTTTGTATCACGTTGAGTTAAGGCGTATGGCATGAATGTGTTCTTTCTAGTGTCTGTCGAAGCAGGCATGAAGGAATTAACCGCCATTAGATTATATTTTTGATCTATATAAACCGATTTTGTCAATGACGCTTTACAACCATTGCTTCCAGTCACTGTTAACGTAACATCATGATCACCTTTTTCATAAAAATGTGCAACGGATTCTCTTCCTGTTGATTTTTGACCAGCATAAATCCATGAGAACGATTGTCCTGGAACAACACTTTCCATGTTAGTACTTGGAATTCCACCTTCAAATTTTGTGTCTGAATCAATGGTGAAATCAACCGAAGGACTTTCCTTTACGAAGAATGTTGAAACGCTTCGTTCATTTGTAGAATTTAAAGCGCTGATTGTATGATTTCCAGAAGATTTAGTTCGCACTGATCTCTTAGAGTTTGCTGGTACAATATAATGTAATCCATTACCTTCAACTACAATAGGTTCATTGTTTTTATTCTCGATTTCAACAACATCACCTTCACATACGCTATTCAGAGTAGGTAGTATTAATGGTTTACTAGAAACCGCTGAATTAGTATTGTTTGAATTATTTGTCGATGTTGAGTTACTGTTTTCAGATGTTTCAGAAGATCTAGGACCTTCGGTAGATTCATGTACTGTTTCGTTATTTAAAACAATTTGATTTCCAATGAATTCATTTTCGGAATCAGTGTTGATATGGTTAACTTCTAAAATTGTTTCACTTTGATTTTCATCGCTCGTTGTCAATTCTGATACATTGTGATTAACGGAACGCTCGGTTTCGATTGAATTCGTTTCAATTTTTTCTGGAGAAGATTTTGAATCAATATTTTGAGCCGTTTTGTTGTCAACTTCACTTGAGTCATCTCCAAATGTGTTAAGTGCAATAATAGAAGCCACCGCAACTACGATTATAGCCGAAGCAGCTACGTACCACTTAAAATTTGATTTAGGTTGTACTGGCATTTTTGCATCCAGTTTAGCCTGCATTGAAGTCCAAGCAGCACCATTGTATGGCATTTCATGCTTGTCTAAACTGTTTTTAATACTTTGTTCTATACTTTCTTTCATGTCAATCAATGTTCATGAATTGTTCTTTTAATATTCGTTGAAGGTTCAATTTAGCCTTCGATAAATTTGATTTAGAAGTTCCCTCGCTAATTCCCAAGATTTCTCCAATTTCCTTGTGCGTATATTCTTCCATCACGTAAAGGTTAAATACTGCTTTATAAGCAGGAGATAATTGGTTTATTGCCTTGAGAGCAAGTTCTGCTTTGATTCCAGTAAATTCTAATTCTTCAGCTTCAATCATGGGGTTTTCAGCACCCATTTTGAAATCATTGTCATTGTCTGTAAGAATTGGATTCTTTTTGGATTTTCGAATGCTATCAATTGCCGTATTCGACATAATTCTTCGCATCCATCCCTCAAAGGACCCCTTGTAATCAAATGCTTCTAATTTATCAAAGATCTTAATGAAACCTTCTTGGAGAACTTCTTCAGCCGAGTCCCTGTCAGCGGTATATCGCATACAAACACTTAACATCTTCCCATAATAAAGCTTAAACAACTCTTCCTGAGAACGTCTTTTGTTCTTCAAGCAACCGTTGATTATATGCCTTAATTGTTCTTTATTCTCCACATTGTTTTCGTTGGTAAGACGCCATAGTTATTATACGGTTGCCTTACAATTGAATATTTCAATAATCTCTCTCAAAAAAGACTGTAAAATAACGTATTTTAATAACAATTGTGTTAATTTCGTAATCGACGAATATTATTTCTTAATAGATCAAAACGAATAAAATGAAAGTAACTGTTGTTGGTGCTGGAAATGTTGGTGCTACGTGTGCTGATGTATTAGCCCATAAGGAAATTGCTAACGAGATTGTATTGTTAGACATTAAAGAAGGTTTTGCAGAAGGTAAAGCTTTAGATATTTGGGAAACTTCTCCAATCGCATTGTATGATTCTAGAACTGTTGGTTCTACAAATGATTACTCTAAGACTGCGGATTCAGATGTTGTTGTAATTACTTCAGGTTTACCGAGAAAACCAGGTATGTCTCGTGATGATTTAATCGCGACTAACGCTGGAATCGTAAAAATGGTTACTGAAAACATCATTAAGTATTCTCCTGATGCAAAAATCATTTGCGTTTCGAATCCTTTAGATGTAATGACTTACTGTGCATATTTAACTGCAAAAGTTGATCGTAGTAAAGTTTTCGGTATGGCTGGTGTATTAGATACTGCTCGTTACCGTTCATTCTTAGCATTAGAATTAAATGTTTCTCCTAAAGATATCCAAGCGGTATTAATGGGTGGACATGGTGATACAATGGTTCCATTACCTCGTTATACAACAGTTGGTGGTATTCCAGTAACTGAGTTAATTGAAAAAGAAAAATTAGATGAAATCATTGAAAGAACGAAGTTCGGTGGTGGTGAAATCGTTAAATTATTAGGAACTTCTGCTTGGTATGCTCCAGGTGCTGCAGCTGCTCAAATGGTTGAGGCTATCGTAAGAGACCAAAAAAGAGTATTCCCAGTATGTGCTTGGTTAGAAGGTGAGTATGACATGAAAGATATCTATTTAGGTGTTCCTGTTGTATTAGGTAAAAACGGTATCGAAAAGATTATCGAATTAGACCTGAATGCGGAAGAAAAAGCTATGCTTGAAGAATCTGCTGAGGCAGTAAGAAACGTAATGAACGTTTTAGATAACATGAATGTAAACGCTTAAGCGTTATTCAATCATATTTTAAACTTCCGTTCTTAATTGAGCGGGAGTTTTTTTATGGAATAAGAATTGATTATGCATCATAGCAATATGAAACAACTTATTTTCTTCCTTTTTAGTATGTTGTGTTTTGTGACATTTTCACAAGATTCAATTTATGTTCAAGTAAAACTGATTCAAAATCAATCGGGTGAGGCAATACGGAATGCCGAAGCAACTATCAAGTATGCAGATACGGTTTTGGAAAAGCGTACTCAAACAAAGGGAGAATTTACAGTTCAATTGCCTAAAGGGGTGACAATCAATTTCAATTTCTCACATTTTAAATACAAGGAATTATCGGTTCGCGAGAAATTTACTAACAGAGATATTCAAGATACTATTTTTCTTTCCTACGAAATGGAGTATATACGTGTTCAAAATTTCAATGAAATTGTTGTTGCCGCTCCTGGTGTACCTGTTGTATATTATGGTTCACCAAGATTACACGTGTCTGATTTTGAAATAATGAAAAATGGAGATGTTCTTTTGTTGACTTACCCGAAACGACTGAAAAAAGGAAGTGAATTGTTAATCTGGAACGGTTTAAAAGTGAAGGGAAGTTTTGAAGTGCCCGGATTAGCCGAAGAGTTACAACACGATTATCGTGGGAATTCTCATGTAATCTGCAGTGATAACGTATATGGCGTGCATGTTACTGAAAAAGAAATTGCTTTGTCATCTTTAGATAAGGCGTATTTTTTAAAATATTTGGCTCCAATTTTAGATACGAATAAGACAAAAATGTACTTTTCAAACTTCAATAAAGATTATCCAGCATTCGATTATTTTGCCTACGATCAGATGGATTCAACTTACACTAAAATACTGGAAATACAAGATGATTTAATGATGGAGTTGTATCGTTCTGAATACAAATGGGTGGATGTTCGAACTAAACTTTGGGCAAAGAATAAAGAACTTCAAACGGGAGTCGATGCTGAAGTTTGGGTAGGGGCTAATTATTTTACACAATCTGTGTATTATAAAGAGTTGTACGCACCGATGTTTCATAGAAATGATACTCTTTTCGTCTTCGATTATTATAAAGATAAGTTGAGAACATTCAATGCTAAAGGAGAGAAAATCGATAGTACTTCAATTTATCATCATTACGATAAAAAGCATACTGGTTGGCAAAATAACTTGATTCAAGATCGAGCAACAGGACAAATCTACGCTACATATGATAGAGCGGGGTATAGCTATTTAGGGGTAATTGATACTAAAACAGGTGAGATTAATGAACAGATTAAACTTGAGTATCGATATGCGCAAAACATCGCAATTCACAACAACTTCGTTTATTACATTTATCGTCCATTCGAATCAACTCAGAAAAAGTACCTGTACAAAGAAGGTTTGCCTTACAAATTTGAAAAAGCCAAAACAAGTATAGGGAAATCTCCGTCTAAAGAGTAATAACATTCATCGATATTTTGGATTATACCGTGTTTACCATGGTGGTTCATCATATTTTATGCATTTTGTGGCACACGAAATTTTATCGGAAACTTAAAATTCAATCAAAATGGATGAATCTCTATTTATTAAAGTATTAGTACTAAGTGTATATGTTGGAATTCTCTTTTTGATTGGAATCATTGCCTCTCGACGTATTAAAAGTATGAGCGATTACTATGTTGGAGGTAAGAATATGGGGTTTTGGGCAGTGGCTTTCTCTGCTCGTGCTACAGGAGAATCTGGGTGGCTTCTGATTGGTTTAACTGGTATGGGAGCGATTGCAGGTTATTCTGGTTATTGGGTTGTTGTGGGAGAGGTGCTAGGTGTTTTTCTTTCTTGGCAGTTTATGGCGAAACGTTTCAAGCGTCGGTCTGATGCCTTTGGTGCAGTTACTATTCCGGATTATCTACAGAGTCATTTTAAGACAACTACTCACACTTTGAGAGTTATTGCTGCTTCTATACTGGTGGTGTTTGTGGTTATTTATGTTGCCTCTCAAATTGATGTTACCGGGGTTGCATTTAAGTCTATGTTGGGAACTACGTATTGGCAAGGTGCACTAATTGGCTTTTTTATTGTTCTTTGTTACATTTTTATTGGTGGATTTGTTGCAGCTGTTTGGTCAGATTTATTTCAAGGTTTATTGATGTTTTTTGGCTTAATTCTATTGCCAATCGTGGTGTATTTTTCTATGGATGCAGGAACGGAGATTACACAAGGGTTAAATCAAATTGATCCTACGTTGACTAATTTTTGGGGGAGAAGTGATGATGTTTGGATGAATGTCTTTACAATTTTAGGTTTTTCAATGATTGGTCTTGGTTTTCTTGGTTCTCCTCAGGTATATGTCCGTTTTATGTCTATTAAAGATGAGAAGGAAATTAAAAAAGGGAAAGGAGTAGCTTTGTTATTTACACTTCTTACTGATGCCGCTGCTGTTACAATTGGTATTTTGGCGCGTGTGCTGTTTACGGAAAGTGGTCAGGATCCAGAAGCAGTTTTGGGTGTCGGTGGAAAAGATGTTTTAAGCATGATTACCGAAACATTTTTACCCATTGTTTTGGTCGCAATTTTTGTGGCAATTGTTCTTTCTGCTATTATGTCAACTATAGATTCACTGCTTATTCTTGCTTCGAGTGCGATCACTCGAGACTTTTATCAAAAAATATTTAGACCTGAGATTAAAGATGAAAACTTGACAAAAATCTCTAGATTTTCTACCGTTATCATGGCTTTGTCAGCGCTTATAATTGCGATTATTTTGAATTGGGTTTCGCCAGACCGTCAAGTGTTCTGGGTAATGATCTTCGGTTGGTCCGGAATTGCGGCAACATTCTGTCCCGTTATTATCTTGACTTTGTTTTGGAAAGGGTATTCTGAGAAAGGAGCAATCGCGTCCATGATTTCAGGTTTTGTTTCAGTAATATTTTTCAAATTCGTTGTTCAAGAAATGGAAAGCGTGGGTGCTTATTTCGTAGAATTGGATGTGCTAGTCCCTTCTTTTGCAGTAGCAATGATCGTTGGTGCTGTTGTATCGAAGATTTATCCTCCTAGACGAGAAGCAGTGGACGCTTTGAATCAAATTGATGAAGGCAGATAAGATTAATTTCCTTTATTGGAAATTATTTCAACTATTTCAGAAGGCTCAAGATAAATTTCACGTTTAAATGCCTTGTATTTTTCACTCGCATCTGATTTTGCCTGTATAAAAATCGACCATTCATATAGTTCCCATCCCAATCCTCGTTCAATGGTCATGTGATCAATTTCTTTCTCGAAGTTCGCTTTCTTTTTAATTGATGTATAGTCAAAAAGCCGTTTGACTACTTGAAACAAGTCGCGTTCTTGATAATCTATAAAATGACAAAATTCATGACCGAAAAGTCCTATTTGCGCTTGAAACGGAACTTCGTTAACAGTTACCATACTGTCTTTTTCAGTGTTATTGATTCTTACAACATACCGCCTATTATTTTTCGATCTAAAAAGTAATGAGCCTAATGTTGGACGTGCATTTAATGTTGTTGATATTTTAGTTTCTTTAAATTTAATGTGTTTTCCATCAAGTTCAGGAAAATAGGAGAGAGCGTGTTTGACAGCATACTGATAAGTACTTGGAATAAGTTTGTTTTTGAAAAGTGAATCTGAGGATGCATCCACTTGCTCGCAAATTGCTAACGAATCGAATGATTGTTGAACATCGGTTTGACTTGAAGCTACAAGTGATGATTGGATAAAAAGAAAAAGGAGTATTCGTGTCATCATTTTGGCATACCTAAAATATAGGTTCCTGTCTTTTTTCCTTTTTTATTCAATGCATGTCCTTGTTTCCAAATATATGAAGAAGTACTCTCCAGATTGTTAATCATTTCGTCCACATCTTTCATTGCATAGATTCGTGGCATAGATGCTTGTCCATCCCACGCGTAAAAAATAGGAATAATTGGGATCAAATAAGTGAAAACAACTTGCTTCCAAGTTAAAGGCTTTACAAATGGCGTCATAAATAAAGTCATGACGATTAGGATCACCAATGATAATGGTAACATAATCCACCAAATAATTAACGGCATTTTGTTCTCTGCTAATTCATAAACTAAAAATGGCTGATTGTTATCCTGTGCCGACTTCAGTATTTTCTGAGCTTGCTCAGGACGCATGTGATGAAAGCAATTCATCATTGTTTTTAAGCCGCTTGGTGCATTTTCTAAATTTGTCGCATCAACTGAGTGAGCATTATACGAAATGGACTCATCAGTATCAGAATTAAATCGTTTCACTGCTTCTTTATTCGGATACAAATCTGTCATCAACAGCGCAATATCGCGATTGCCATTTTTCTTTAACAATCGAACTACTTCAGGCATCGAACCTCCTGAACCAGAACCTAAATCAACAATTTGATCAATGTTTTTACCTTTAATGGAAGCTTCAATTAAATCGGATACCACTTCATTTGTCCCCATCATTCTTTGCAAAACAACGATTAGGTTCGTCATGCAGTTTCTTAACCAATCCGGAAACCAAGTAAAATCTTCAAATTCAAAAAGTTGTATGCGCTTCATGGTGATTTAAAGTTGATCTAATAAATCTGAATCGCTTGTTTCAGAACCTGTGTTGTTGCCATTACCGTCAACATGAACAGCATCGCCATAACCAAGAATGCACATAAAAACAGGGCTTAATAGAACTAACCCGACTGTAAAACCGGTTTCCTTACTAAAGCTTTTAGATAGTCCATCCATTAACATTACCATGAACACAATGTTGGCAATTGGAATAAAAAACATCGCGATCCACCATGTTGGCTTTTTAGCTATTTCGGTCATTAAAACCAGATTGTATATTGGAATAATAGAACCCCATCCTGGTTTACCTGCTTTTTCAAACATATACCACATTCCAGTGAATACTAAAATATAAGTGATGAAAAGCAACTCAATGAAAATCGATGAGAACATGTACGGAAGCATATATCCGATATCATCAGCTCCCCATTGAATAATTGTTCGTACTATTCCCAAAACAAAGAATGAACCGAGAATCATTGCTATAACACCAAAAGCTTTTCCGAATTGAATTCTTCCTCCGATCTCTTTGTGAGTCATAACGATTCCAGTAATTGTTCCTCCAATTAATGCAATCCAATTAAGGAAAGGAATATAAATACCAATTAATGCAAATAACCATGTCAACAATAATGGCGCACCTAGCCAAATTCCGAAATTTCGTAAGTAGATATTCATAGTAGTAGTTTTCTGTTTCTTAAAACTAATAAAAAGAACTAACTTCTAAATCCACTTCCAATTTAATTCATCGATGTATTCAATGTTTAACGCTTGAAATTGTTCAATGATTTCTGAGTAATTAGAAACTTGATCCTTTGGAGTTACTAAAGCAGTACCCATTGTGAATTTTACAAATAATGAATTCGGTGTCTCAATGATACTTTCAATTTCATCGATTTTCACTTTACCTTCTCCGGTGTTGTCCTTGACAAAGATATAATCCTTATGAATTTCGACATATTCCGTCTGATCTACACGTCCAGCATAATTTTCTTGAATGAAATTACTATACAGTTTGGTGTAACGCCACTTAAAATATCTAGGATAAAATACCCAGATAGCAATCGCGACAATGGAGAAGTAGATTGTCATTGCTGTATTGTTCGCTGAATAAAAATTGAGGACTAGAAATAATGCAATTAAGGTCATTATTATTCTTCCAGCCTTCTTTTTACGATTAATACGTTCAGATTTTGACGCAGTATACACTTGAAATTCAAGTAGATCTTTCTCTTTAATTAAATATTGGTAGTTCATCTCAAGAAAATGAAGTCATTAAGAATACGAATCTCTTCGTTTGGATCCAGAATTACGACTACTTCCATTTCGATTTCCTCCTTGATTTCGAGTACTCTTTCCTCCAGAGTTGTTTTTGTTTTTATTGCGAGGTGGTCGTTGTTGACGCTGAGCTTTGGGGATTACAACTTCGTCTTCTGCTTCAGCTGCAAATTCGTGATCATCAATAACTGGTATTTTCTGATTAATTAATTTCTGAATGTCCTTTAAATAAGCGCGTTCTTCCATATCACAAAAAGACAAAGCAGTTCCGCTTTCTTTTGCTCTTCCGGTTCTACCTATGCGGTGAACGTATGTTTCTGGAACATTTGGTAACTCATAATTGATAACCAATTCCAATTTAGAAACATCAATTCCACGTGCTGCTATGTCTGTAGCAATAAGAACTTTTAAATCTCCTTTTTTGAAACTTCCTAACGCTTTTTGACGTTGGTTCTGAGACTTATTCCCGTGAATCGCTGCAGCTTTTATACCTGCTTTTTCTAATAATCGAACAACTTTATCACTTCCGTGCTTCGTTCGAGCGAAAATAAGCGTTGATTCAGCTCTAGTTTGGTTTAGCACTTGAATCAATAATTTGATTTTACTCTTTTTAGGAACGAAATAAACAGCTTGTTCCACTTTTTCCGCAGTTGCTTGTTCTGGTTGAACGGATACTTTGTCGTAATTGCCCAGAATTTTTGTAGAAAGCTCAACAATGTTTGGTGGCATTGTGGCTGAAAAGAACAGTGATTGTCTCTTCGAAGGTAACTTCGCTATAATCTTTTTGATATCATGGATGAAACCCATATCTAACATTTGATCTGCCTCATCTAGAACGAAGTACTCAATATGATTTAACGTGATAAACCCTTGTTGAATTAAATCTAATAAACGACCCGGAGTAGCAACAAGTACATCAACTCCTGCTTTCAATGAGTTTACTTGAGAGCCTTGCTTAACTCCTCCAAAAATAACGGTGTTTCTTACATTGGCATATTTTCCATATGCTGTAAAATTCTCGCTTATTTGAATTGCTAATTCACGTGTTGGAGTAACAACCAAGGCTTTTATCTTTCTGCGTCCTTTTTCGTCTGTCTTGTTATTGTACAAGTGCTGAATGATAGGAATACCAAATGCAGC
>JBFHHS010000043.1:0-17065 GCA_041596895.1 Crocinitomicaceae bacterium
ATGCTTCTGGTTTGTTATTAAACCAAGGTTTGATTTTAGGCCAAATAGTACCAAATTCTTTTGAATCACGATAATTGTTTAGGTTTTTTTGTGATTCCCAATGGCTGTATGTCATAACGATACATGGGTTGTCAATATCCTGATACAGCTTCATTCCGTAGCATCCGGGGAATTCATTGACTATATGTTTGATTGTATCGAAAAAGGTGAGGAAATCTGCAAGCTTATCCTCTTGAAATTCTAGTTTAACTATCCGTGTTATCATGTGAAAAATGAATCTATGGTTTGTCGAGATCCTTGTGGTGTAAATTCTATTCGAATCATATCGTGGATATGTAATCCGAAAAGTTGTTGAGCACCACCAGTACTTCCGTTCGCACCACGGTTTATGGCGATTTCTAAATAACCGTTTTCATTGAAAATTGCTACTTTTTCACCTTGTGGAACTTCATTGTAAGAACTCGATATTTCATCGATATAATAATCTTCTTTCTTAAAGTAGATGATAAAAGGCGTATCTTTTCCAAAGCGTTCAAAGAATGATTTATGCACATTGGTCATGGCATTACCATAATTGTCTATATGAATGATGTATCCCTTGATAAGGTTTGTTTCCATGATCGCCATTGGGGTAAATGCTTTTTTATACCCTTCAAATGGAGACGCAATGGTGTCAATTTTACTTCCTTTCAATAAGAGTACTCCAGCGGTTAGAAGTAAGTTCTTTGTAGGGAATTGAAATAAATTTGGGTTCGACAATACGTCATCAATGCGCCAAAACGATTCTGGAACTTCTTCTTTTAAAAAAGAACCGAAGAATCCATTATCATTTGCTATAAAGTATTGCTTGTTGTAAACAAGTATCGACGGAAAACTACCGTCAGTTCCTCCAAAATTCACAATAGGTTCGCTGTCCACACCAATAATGTGAACCGTTCCATCCGGAAAATCTTTATGGCAAGAACTTAAAAGGTAGGCAGCCTCGGAAATATCAAATGGTTTTACACTATGAGAAACATCAACGATATGGACATCTTGTATAGATTTGAGTATAGTTCCCTTGAGCGAAGCCACGTAGTGGTCGTTCAATCCCATATCAGTTGTTAACGTTATTATTCCCATTGTGAATAAAATGAGCGGCGATGCGGCCAATTATTTTATAAATTTGAATCAAAAATAAGAAAAAGCTTTGCTTTATAATGAACGTTTCAACTAAAAGGATAACGAGTTCAATGTTGAAAAATATATAAACATCTATTGTTGGAAAGAAAAATAGAAATTAAAGGGATAAACCCATTGGAATTGTTCGGAGTGAATAATGCCAAATTAAAGCATATTAAAACCTATTTCCCTAAGCTTAAGGTTGTTGCCAGAGGAAATGTCGTGACAATTGCTGGAGATGAAGAGGTGATGGATCAATTTGAACTGAAGTTTGATTTACTAGTTCGTCATTTCCATAAATTCAATGCACTAACTGAACGAAATATTGAAAATCTCATGCAAGATGATGGGGCTAAATTATTGGCAACTGAAAAAGCAGCAGGGATAATCGTTCATGGTAATCATGGTGCGAAAATTACGGCTAGAACAATTAATCAGCGGAAATTAGTAGAGCTCGTCGATAAAAACGACATGGTGTTCGCTGTTGGTCCAGCTGGAACGGGTAAAACCTATACTGCGGTGGCCTTAGCTGTACGCGCATTGAAAGCGAAAGAGGTGAAGCGTATTATTTTAACACGACCAGCAGTGGAGGCTGGAGAGAATTTAGGTTTTCTGCCAGGTGATCTGAAAGAAAAGCTGGATCCCTATTTAATGCCTCTTTATGATGCTTTGCGTGATATGATTCCAGCGGAGAAGTTGGCCGATATGATTGAGTTTGGTGTTATTGAAATTGCACCACTCGCTTTTATGAGAGGACGAACGTTGGATAAAGCGTTTGTAATTCTGGATGAAGCTCAAAATACTACAACTATGCAGATGAAAATGTTCCTAACGCGAATGGGAATGACGGCTAAGTTTGCAATAACTGGTGATATGTCACAGGTGGATTTACCTCATAGACAAAAATCAGGATTGGCTTTTGCCTTAGATGCATTGGAGGGTGTTGAGGGAATTGGTGTTATTCGTATGGGGTCTGCTGATGTCATGCGACATGAGTTAGTTAAGAAAATTGTAACGGCTTTCGATTCTTCAGAAAAGCAAGGCGATGCAAGAAGGAAAAAGGAAGAGAAGTAGTATCCTTTTAAAGGAAACGCTACTTTTGCACAAAATTTATAAAGCGAATTAAAATGAGTAACGCAATAATCGACTGTAAGTTTAAATTTAAAGGTCAAACCAACGAGTATAATGGTAAGGTTAGAGATGTTTACACCCTCGACAATGGTTTGTTGGTGATGGTTGCGTCGGATCGTATTTCTGCGTTTGATCATATCTTGCCAAAAGGAATTCCTTTTAAAGGTCAAGTGTTGAATCAGGTGGCAACAATGTTTTTGAAAGCAACAGAAGATATTGTACCGAATTGGTTGTTGGCTACTCCAGATCCTTCTGTGGCAATAGGTCATGCATGCGAACCTATCCGTGTGGAGATGGTTATTCGTGGTTATATGTCAGGTCATGCTGCTCGAGAGTATAAGGCTGGTAAACGTGTGTTATGCGGTGTTACAATGCCTGAAGGTATGAAGGAAAATGATAAGTTTCCGGTTCCGATTATCACTCCTGCTACAAAAGCAGAGGAGGGACATGATGAAGATATTTCTCGTGAAGAAATTATTGCTCAAGGTATAGTTCCAGAAGATATTTATATCAAATTGGAGGAGTATACGAGAGCTTTGTTTCAACGTGGGACTGAAATGGCGGCGGAGCGCGGTTTGATTTTAGTTGATACGAAGTATGAATTTGGAATGAAAGATGGTGAAGTGATTTTAATTGATGAAATTCATACGCCAGATTCGTCACGTTATTTTTATGCGGAAGGTTACGAGGAACGTCAGGAGAAAGGGGAGGCTCAAAAACAATTATCCAAAGAGTTTGTTCGTCAATGGTTGATTGAAAATGGATTTCAAGGATTAGAAGGTCAGACAATGCCTGTTATGCCGGATGATTTTGTTCAGGTCGTAACAGATCGTTACATTGAATTATATGAAGTGATAACAGGTAATAAATTTGAAAAATCAGATACAAGTAACATTGCAGAACGTATTCAGAAAAACGTAGATGCGTTTATTGAGTCATTGTAAAAATCAATACAAATAAAAAAAAGCCTTGAGAATTCTCAAGGCTTTTTTTTATTTCCGTATTTAGGTGTTTTATTTACCAAGTTTGTCAGCTTCGGCTCGAGCTTTTGCCATAATTGCATCCGCTTGTTTTTTACCTTCGTCTTCTAATTTCTTGGCATTCTTTTCAGTTTCTGCTCTCAGTGTCTTAGCTCCTTGTTCGGCTATTTTTTTCTTTACAATGTTCGAACCTGCGGCTTTAATCATGTCGTCTGCTTGCTTATTTCCTTCAACACGTACAGCATCTGCTGCTTTTTTCGCTTCTGCAACAACTTTGTCTGCTTGCTTTTGTGCATCAGCAAGAAGTTTTTGTTTTTGCTTTTCGATCTCTTCTTTAGCATTGTCAACCTGTTCATTGATTACGCTTGAGATTGTGTCTTTAATTGTTTCAGTAACAGTAGAGATAACATTGTCTTTAAAATCTCCTGTGGCTTTTAAAATTGCTTCTTTAAAATCTGTAGTGATTTTAGGGTTTTTGACATCACCAATCATTTTAACATTCACTGGAATGTAATTTGGAAGTTCTCCAATGTTTAATTTCGGTACAAGTGCATTTAATTTGCTCATTGCTTTTTCTACCTCTTTAATCATTGAAGCAGGAATTTGATCTTTCGGTACATTCATTTTTAAATCGTAATCCATAGTTTGATCTAAACTTGTGTAACCCGATACTTCAGTTCCAATTTTACCAAGCATTACATCAAATGGTGTCAATGAGATTTTACCATCGTTGATCTTAAATTTAGTTTTGAAGTTTTTAATCGTTTGATTAGAGATATTTTGAAGTTTCGTTACACTTTCCAATTTTTCAAGATTCTTGAATCCTTTTATTGTAATGTTACTCGATCTTAGATCTCCCAAACTTGTAATACTTGAAAGGATTGGTTCAAAAGAAGCTGTTAAATCCGTTGTCATATCAAAATCAGATGAAATTTTACCAAAGGCATACTTCGAAATTGGAGCTAATTTTTCAACCGTTAAGAAATTTGTAGCCAATTGATTAATGTCTATATCTTTCAACGAATATCCAAAGTCCATTTTTGGGGTTTCATGGTTTTGTGTATTGTACTTTCCTTTCAGTCCAATCTGTCCGCCCATTGCATCCATTTTCAAGTCATTTAAACTTGCAACTTCATCTTTCAATTGAACACCTCCTGTCACATTTTTGATGTCAATCCCATTGTATTTCGTGTTTTTAATATTTGTTCTTAGGTTGAAATCAATATTAGCTGGAATTAACAATGGCTCCTCGCTTGCTGGAGCTGATTCAGTTGATGCTTCTGTTGTTTCTGAAGCTTCTGACGCAGGCATCAATTCGTCTAAATCTAAATTATTACTGTTGAATGCAAAGTTTCCACGAAGCGTTTCATCACGTAGTAAATATCCAAAATAGTTTTCAACTTCACCGTTCATTTTGAAATCGGATTTCCCCATTCTAGCTTCAAGTTCATTTAATGTCAATTGTTGAGGCGCAAAAGTGAATTTCACTTTGTCGATATCAACTTCATTTGGCAAGGAAGAAGTCTTGTAAACAACGTCGGCTAAGGTTAAATCTCCTTCCGCAGTAAATGCTTCGAAATCACCTTTTTCAAGGTCGCTCATTTTTCCTTTGATATTAACATCTGCATCAAGAATTCCATTGTATTCTTCACCTTCTTCCATTGGAACAAAATCCTTTAAAGTTGAGAGGTCAACATTGGCAACAATTTTAGATTTCATATACGGGTCAGACATCAAACGTTTCATACTTAAGTCTGCATCAATTGTATTTTTAGAGAAGTTTGCGTGGAATTTTGGTACGTCCACGGTCATTAAGTCTAAATCGCTTCCACCAGGGAATTTTGAACCAGCCAATAACTGAATGTTTTTAATTTGTCCTGGTAGGTCTGGATAATTGATAGAAGCATCGCTAACCCCCAAGTTGAAATCCCAACCTGGCATGTTTGTATCATCTAGTTTACCTTTTACAACACCATCTAATGCTAATTTTCCATTGGTAACCATTCCTTCATAACCGGAGTGGTAGAACAACGGAATGAGCGACAAGAAATCTTTGAATGTTGCTTTGGATGCATCTAATTTAATGTCCATTTCGTCATAGCCATCCAACATTTCATAATAACCATCAAAGGCAAGTGTAATAGCATTCAGCTTAATTTCATTTTCTTTTAAGGTGAATTTAGATGAGTTTTCTTTGAATTCCATCAATAAATTGATGACAGCATCCGTTTTTACTTTAGTTAAATAAGATAAACCATCCATGCTGTAGGATAACTCATCCATAGTTGTTTCTGTCGAGAAATCAATTACATCAGCGGTTAAATCTCCCGTTCCAGTATGATTCAAATTGATAATTTCAGCACTCATGTTCGCCGATTTATCCGAATAAAATATTTTACCATTCGTGATGCTATATTCTTTCAGGGAAAGCTTAAAATTAGACGGCTCAGTAACTTCTTCTTCCGTTTTTAGTGAATCAGGCTTTACAATATCGTAATTTGCTAGTCCACTCTGTAGAACACGAACATCAAAAATAGGTTCAATGATATGTACCTCGTCGATTTCAATTTGGTCACCTCCAACAACACTCCAGAAACCTACGTGAGCCTCTACCGTCTTGATACTTGCTAAGGTAACATCCTTGAATTCATTCACCCCTTGTAACTTCGTGTCGATTAGCTCAACGGTCATATTTGGGAATGTACTGATGAAGGTTAAGTCAAAATCACCAAGTGATAATTCTGCATTTAACGTTTTGTTTACTTCATCAATCACCATTTCTTTAATTTCATCTTTAAAGAAAATTGGAACAAGAATTAAAGCGATAATGACTAGAAGTAACGTTATACCACTCCACTTAAGTACTTTTTTTAACAATTTCATCTGTTTAAACAATTATGTAATTTAACATGAGGTTAAGCTACAAATTTAACGTTCTATTTATTTGATTGGTATGTTATTGATTGTTAATCTTTCTTTTTTTTTGAACAACAATTTTAAGACGATACAATTATGTATCACCGTATTGAAGTAGCTACAGCGTTTATAAATTGAAAGGATTCATTTGATGTGCTTTACTTTTTGTTAAATTGGGGAAGTCTTGTGTGTTTCTGTGCCGTTAGAACTGAATATCTCATTATCTTTGTTTCACTTTTTATAGTTCGAATTATGGAGAAAATCGCTCGTCAACTTTTTTCTATGCGCATGATGGCGCTAGGAATGATTGTTTTTTTAGTTGCTATTGGAGCTGCAACTTTGATTGAGTCTAAATATGACATTCAAACGGCAAAAATCATGATCTACAATGCTAGATGGTTTGAAGTCTTATTGGTTTTTCTTTGCATCAACTTAATTGCAAATATTTTTAGGTATCAGATGTATCAGCGCGAAAAGATTGCAATGTTCATGTTTCACTTAGCTTTTATCGTGATGATAATCGGTGCGGGAGTTACTCGTTTTGTGAGTTTTGAAGGTTTGATGTTAATTCGAGAAGGTGCTCAAACTGATTTTATTTATTCCTCTGACCCGCATGTTTGGTTTAAAATCAATGATGGGAAATTACAATATACCGATCACCGTCAGAAGTACATGTCGGAGCAAACGAATAACTATTTCGATTTTGATGTGGCGTTTCCAAATCATCCAACTCCAATTAAAATTGAATACGTTGATTTTAAAAAGAAGATGATTGATTCTTTAGTTGTGAATGATTCTATTCAATCTTCTTCACTTGATATTGTCACAGGAGGAATGAGCTCGAATTATATTTCGGAAGGTGAATTTTTAATGATTGGTGAGGTCGCTTTGTCATTTAATAAGAAAGACGCAATGCCAGGGATTGAAATTTTCCAAAATGGACCGAAGATGATGTTAAAGACACAACTTCCGATGCGCTATTTACCAATGGCTGAAATGCAAAAGGCGCGACAGAATGGAATGGATGTGGCTGATTCGATGTATAAAGACATACCGGTCGATACTTTGGTGCCTTTCCAAACCACTACGCTTTATCAAGTAGGGAATGAACAATTCGTTTTTAAAGGAATTATTGCCAACTCAAAACGCATGAAAGTTTCTTCAGGAAGTCGAAAAAAAGGATCGGATTATTTGACTTTACGTGTTACTGATGGTGATGAATCGCGTTTGGTAGAACTGGAAGGAGGGCAAGGGTCAATCCCTGACCATGTAGTTTTCAATTTTGGAGGCTTAACTTATGAAATGGAGTATGGTTCGATGAGGTTGCCACTGCCGTTTGCAATAAAATGTAGAGATTTTCAATTGGATAAGTATCCTGGATCAGAATCTCCTTCATCATTTGCGAGTGAGGTGACGATTATTGATGAAGAACTGGGTTATACACGAGAACAACGAATATTTATGAATAATGTAATGGATTATAGAGGTTACCGCTTCTTTCAATCTAGCTACGATCCAGATGAAGGTGGTACTCGATTAAGTGTTAGTCACGATTGGTGGGGAACAAACATTTCGTACTTAGGTTATTTAATGATGGGAATTGGTATGATTTTATCTTTAATTGCGCCAAATGGCCGATTCAGAGAGTTGAATCAAAAAATTAAAAAGTCGCGCGAAAAACGTGAGAAAATGATTTCTGTTATTGTGGCATTAATGATGATTACAGGAGTTTCAGCACAAGATGGACACGAAGGTCACAATCATGCTCCTGGGGAAGGTCACGACCATGAAATAGAACACGTTGAAGATCATTCAGGTCATAATCATGCAGTTGGTGAAGGTCATGATCATGAAGATCACACGGGACACAATCATGCTGATGGAGAAGGACATGAACATTCGAATCAGTCAAAAGAGGCAATTGTTCGTTTTATGTCTAAAGAACATGCTGAAGAGTTTGAAACATTGTTAGTACAAGATTTTCAAGGAAGAATTACTCCTATTCATACCTTAGCGGATCAGATTTTAAGAAAAATTTCAAGAAGTAATACTTACAAGGAATACAATGCAGTGCAAACGGTTATGAGTATGCATATGTATCCTGCTTATTGGTCTGAAATTCCGATGATACACGTTTCAAGTAAATCCTCATTGAGAAAGGATTTGGGAATGGAATCAAATTTAATTTCGTACCGTGATTTGACAAACGATCAAGGTGAGTTTAAGTTGGCAAGAGAATATGCAGCAGCACATCAAATGTTGGAATCTCAGCGTGGTGAGTACGAAAAACGATTAATTAAATTGGTCGAAAGATATCAAGTTGTTCAAGCTATTTTTAGTTGGAGCTATATGAAGATTTTGCCTTTAGCTAATGACCCATCTCATACGTGGTATGTACCAATGAATATGGAATTGATGCAAAAGGATTCTCTGTCTTCAACACTTGCGTTACGTTATTTATCCAGTGTAGATGAAGGAGCAAAAGAAGGTAGCTTCGGAAAAGCAACGGATTATCTAAATCAGTTGAAGAAATTCCAAAAAGAAGTGGGGGCAGAGGTGATTCCTTCAGATCGTCAGGTAGGAATGGAAGTGAGTTACAATAAGATGAACATCTTTAAAAATTCGTACCGTTCTTATTTGATGCTTGGATTGGCTATGCTGATTTTATTCTTCGTTAAGATTTTTGTTGCTCCAACGAAAAGATCTGAAAAGAATTTTAAAAGAATAGCACTTGTTTTAACTGCTTTGATTGGGGTTATTTTCTTGTATCATGGTTATGGTGTTTATATGCGATGGTATATTTCAGGTCACGCTCCATGGAGTAATGGTTACGAAGCGGTTATTTTCATTGCTTGGGTTTCAATGCTTTTTGGTTTGATTTTCTCTAAAAAGAATGCAGCAATTATTGCAGGTACTGCTATTCTCGCATCCTTGATGATTTTCGTAACTGAAATGAATTTAATGGATCCTGAAATTACACCTCTACAACCTGTTTTGAAATCATATTGGTTAATGATTCACGTTGCAATTATTACTGGATCCTATGGTCCTTTGGGGATTGCTTGTATCCTCGGTTTATTGAATTTAGTATTGTACATTTTTAGAACAAAGAAGAACGGTAAGGTGATTACTATGAATATAAACGAATTGACCTATGTTTCTGAAATGACCATGACAATCGGTGTCTTTATGCTTGCCATTGGAACTTTCTTAGGAGGTATTTGGGCGAATGAATCTTGGGGAAGATATTGGGGTTGGGATCCAAAAGAAACTTGGGCACTGGTTGCTGTATTAGTTTATGCGGTGATTCTTCACTTAAGATATATTCCTGGGTTGAAAGGTAAATTTTTATTCAATGCAGTAAGTTTTTGGGGATATTCATCAATTATCTTTACCTTTTTTGGTGTAAACTTCTATCTAGTTGGGTTACATTCATATGCTCAAGGTGAAGGATTGGCAAAAATTCCTAACTCGATTATTTGGACAGTTGTTTTATTTGCTGTGTTTACTGCGATTGCTGCGATTAGAAATCGTCAATATAAGAAGGAGAAGAAAAAAGAATTGGAAGAGCTATGATTGAAAAATTAGACATCCTTGTTTTTGCAGCACATCCAGACGATGCAGAATTGTCGTGCTCTGGTACAATCATGAAGCATATTGACGCAGGATTGAAGGTTGGTATTGTTGATTTAACACAAGGGGAGATGGGATCACGTGGAACGATTGAAACGCGATATGCTGAAGCCGCCGATTCGTCTAAACTTTTAGGAATTCATGCACGAGTTAATTTGAAGTTGGCCGACGGTTTTTTCGAAGTCAATGAGGAAAGTAAGCGGTTAATTGTAGAGCAAATTAGAAGATTTCAACCTTCCATTGTTTTGGCCAATGCAATGATGGATCGTCATCCAGATCATGGTCGAGGAGGGAAGTTAGTTTCTGAAGCTTGTTTCTTGTCTGGTTTGAGACGGTTTGAAACAACCTGGGATGGTGAATCACAAGTTGCAATGCGACCAAAAGCGGTATATCATTACATTCAAGACTATTATATCAAACCTGATTTTGTTGTAGATGTTACTCCATATGTGGAACGAAAAATTGAGGTTATTAAAGCATTTAAAACCCAGTTCTACGATCCGGAATCAACTGAACCGCAAACACCCATTTCTGGTGAAGATTTTTTCGACTTTATTAAATCAAGAATGATGGAGTTAGGCCGGCCAATGGGTGCGAAGTACGCTGAAGGTTTTACTGTGGAGCGTTTTCCTGGGGTTGGGAATTTAATGGACTTGAGTTAAACCATTCCATTATTTAATTTCATTTGAACCTAGTTGAAGCTGTGTTGTATTTAAATGAATGAAAGTAATTGCAATATTTTGTTTAGTTGTCTTGTCTCATTTTAGTCAAGCTCAAATCGTTTCGGGAACGACTTTAGATGGAAATTCTTTGAGTTTAAAAACGAGTTCTGGTCCCAGTATGTGGTTGGATAGCTCGGAGTATGAGTTTATCAAAATTACCTTGAAAGATCCGATTCCTTTTCAAGAACAAATCAATTCAATTCAATTTATAGATCCGTATTATTCCAATGTGGGATACTTCTCTGTGAAAAATGGCGATTGTCAAATCTTTCCTTTAAAAATCAATCATTCAGAATTGCGTGACTCACTATCATTAATGAGTTATAGGTGTCTTGAGGGACTTTTTCTTATAGATGATTTTGATCTGAATGTGGATAGTATTTTGGTTTCAGTCACTACGCACTCGGGTCACATGCGGCAAAGTCAAATGTTTACTTCAACCATAGATTATAAAATCCCGTTGTTGCTCGATTCACAAATTGAATTAGTTCATGCTGTAGCAACAAAGAAATGGTATAAACGTTGGGTCAAAGATCATTCAGATGTGTTTGTGTTTCGCGAAAATTATAGGGGATATTACTCAGGGTGTTCTGATTGATAAATCATCTATTTTTTTCTTCCAACAAATCTCACCACTGCTCCACGACCAATGTGGTACAATCCCTCATTTAACTCAACTTCCTTTTCTTCTAATTCGATTATATCATAATTAGGGAAGTCAGCATTAATTTCTTCTATTGAGAATAAAAAGTTAATGTCGTTCGGTCCTCCAATTTTTGGATTTTTTTCACGTAGAACTAAGTTCTTTTTGCTAAATCCTTCAAGAATAATCAATCCTCCAGGTTTCAGATAATTATCTAGTTTTTTGTGATAGGTAGATTTAATTGAGGGAGGAAAATGGGCATAAATTAGTGCAATTACATCGAACTGATTTTCCTTGTATCCGATTTCTTCGAATGCATCAATTCGGTAATCAATTGTAACATTGTTTTGACTAGCAAGGAGATTTGCTTTTTTTTGTCCTTCAGAACTAATGTCAAATGCAGAAACATTCCAACCCAATGATGCTGCATAAACCGCGTTTCTACCTTCACCCTCTGCAGGAAATAGTATGTTACTTGGTTCTATTTTGTCAAGCCGTGATTTTAGAAATTCATTAGGCAATATGCCATAAGCATAGGTTTTTTCACTGTATCTATCGTCCCAACGTTTCTTTATTTCGTTCATAAAATCATTTTTTATTTAAATTGGATAGAATGTGTAAAGAAAGGTCAAAAGGGTGGGGTAGAACGTAATTTAGGTTACAATTGGATTTCAATAATTAATCGATTTGTATTGAAGAGTTATCCGGCTAATTGATAAAACCGAATCCCTATGATAATTATAAAAACCGCAATACCGATATAAAAGATGTTTTTACCATGTGATCGGATTCGTTCGTTATAAGCGGGCACCTTTTTTCCGCTGGGTAACTTTTTCTTCGATTTCCACAGGCTGTATCCAAGTAAAATCCCGATAAATCCTCCAAGAAAGGAAGTAATATATCCAAAAATAATCCAACCTTCTTGGCCATTTTCAGGTGTTTCAAATGAGGCGTCTCTTTCTTTTTGGCGAATGGATAATTCCTCTTGGTCAATAGAAACACCTCGATCGGTTAAGATTTTCTCACTCAACAATACGTCAAATTCATTCCATTCGTTTTTTTCAACCAATACATTGAACAATTCTTCATCACTGAAACGATGTAAGTAATAATCGGGTGTGATTTTATCCAGGTATTTTTTTGCTTCGGCAACAAGAATTGCTTCGGCTTTGTCATGTTGAGAATCTTCTATATGGATTTCAAATTTATTACTAAGTGATTCTCCTTGGATGGATGCATCTAAATCACCACTATCTCGTGTAATAACCCCATGTATGCCATTTTTAGCTAGCAATCCCACTATTTGATCGGCCTCCTGTTTTGTTGAAGCCGTGCGTATTGTAATATTTGGAAGGTTATTCATAATGCTTTTAAGGTAAGCAATATTTATTCAATTTTTATCTAATGCGTATTTTCAAACAATGTTGCGAATTTTGAACTGAAAAATCACAAAAATGATTGAGTTGCCAGCATTGAGTTTTAATGGCTTGCGTACTCGTTGGATTGTCCCATGCAGGATAAAGTCGAAATCCACGTTTTCCTTCTTTTTTTTGTGTTGAAATGATCCCTTGTTTTATTAGGATTGATTTTGAGAAAATGAATTGCCCAGTCTTGTTTTCATGTTGAACAGTTATGATGTAAAAATCAAAATCATCGGATTCATGCAAAGGTTCAGTATTTCCTTCTGAATTACGTTTCCAAAATGTCACGAATTGGCCTATTTTTTTTGGGGTAATTTTCCCTTCACGGTATATAACCTTAAGGTCGTTCAGTTGAAAGGTTGACGCAGCATATTCTTTACCTTCTGTTTCTGGGATGAAATTGGATAATTCAAGGTTTGCATCCGAATAAAAAGTATGTGCAATAGATCTTAAAGTTTTATTCATTCTACAATGAGTTTGATCTCTCCAGAGACCTTACATGCCAATTTTACTGTGTTGTAAATTGTTCCAAATTTTTCGATGTTTCGGTGAAGTAAATCAATATTAATCGTTGAATCATTGCTAAACACTCGTAATTCGTATTCAATTTCATCCATCCGAGGTGGCTTTTCTAACCAAGAAGCTTTGACTTCAATTTCTGCACGTGTGTATTCAAACTTCATAAATATTGAAAACCGTTCAACATTTTTTAAAACGCAAGCAGTGAAAGCACTTAAGAACAATTCAGCTGGACTGGGTAAAGAGTCATTTGTTTCTTTTGTTATACCGACAGGGATTTGAGTGTCTTTGACGTGGATTGATGCATTGTTGTGAGCAGAAGAAAATGCCGAAGCCGTATATTTCATAATGTCTTTTTTAAATTGATTTTTGTCCGAGTAGAACTTGTCTCACCAATTTTGGATCATAAACAAAGAATTTCATATTTAAACGATTCGCAAGTAGCTCAGCTGCTTCAATTGCTTTGTTTTTTGAATTCAATTTAGTGATTACTTTCTTTCCTCGTAATCGATCTTTAAATAATGTGATTGTTGTGTAGTTATTTGTGATTGTAGTGGAGAGGGCAGAGTTCGCATACATTTGTTGGCCTTCTACAAGTGGCATTGTTGTGATGTATTTGAAATCACTCAATTTTATTTTTTTTCCAATTTTAATAAATCCTAAGTATTTCATGTAGTCATAAATTTCATCATTTTCTGGATCAATAGAAACGATGTTTGAATTAATTATTACGCAAAGGCAAAGGAAAAGTAAAATTGCCGCAACAATATAGAATGCGGATAATACAAACATGATGCATACCCCAAGCATGATATAAGCAATCATTTTAAGATTTCCCGGAATAATGTTTCCGTTGTTGTATTCTAACGCTGCGGGATTGTCTATCGGTTGTTCCATGTGTTTGGTTGTGTACTAATTCAATTTATTTCTAATAATCTTCTCTTTATTTAAAAGGCGTGGATGATCTGGAGATATTTTCAAACCTTCTAGGATATATTCTAATGCTTTTTGCAATTGATTATCTCTATAATAATAAGCCCCAGCAGCGGCATACATCCATGCAGTAATATCGTCATTAATTAGATCAGGATCTTCAATCTTCTTTTTTTGATTAAGTGCTTTTTCCATGAACTCCAGTCCCATTGCTTCGTCATTGAAATCATCAAAAGCTTCAGTAGATGTTTCTGTCAATAAGTAGTAATATAGCGATTTTATTACAGACGTTTCTCCTAAAACGGGATATTCATCTAAGTAGTTTTCAAGAATTCCTAATCTCAATTCTCCTTCGCTCAATTCGTCTTCGAGCGAATCATATTCTTCATCTGTCATACTGTCATAATAATCATCGACGTCGAACTCATAAACAACTTTTGAAATTGTTTTAGCAGCCATACTCATAGCAAAATTATTCTCCGGATTTACTTCAATCGTTTTGAGGAGGAATTTTAATGCTAGTTTTCGATTTCGAGCACCATCATAATATTCTGCCAGGCCATAGTTGTAATATTCTTCAATGATATTTGCGTTTCTTTTTACTGAAATGTTTTCTATTAAATAAGCATAGGCGGAATCCACATATTTTTTATCTTCATTCACTATGAGGTGCTCATGAACGAAATCGTAAAATTTGTAGTGTATATTGCCAGCACTTGCAACTTGCAGGTTACAATATTCCTTTAAAACAATGATTTCATCAAAATTTAGGAAGCGCATCGGGTAGAGGTAACTTTCGAATATGTTTTTTTTGATCATTTGGTTGTGGTGACTTGGATAGATGGCACAAGCTTTCGTAATTGAACTGATTGATCTTAGCGTATCTTTTTGTTCTAGATACTTGAGTGCCTCATTTGCGTATTGATCTCCTGCTAAATCTTTCAATGAAATGACGACATCTTTATAAAAATAATCGTTGAATGCCCGTTCAACACCTTTTCTTTTAACTTCGTTTTCGTCGAGGTATCCTAACTCAACCAATGAATTAACGGTTTTTTCCGTATTCAAACTACGCTCTAAGGAAACGCCATTTTTAGCTGTAGTTTCAATTTTAATACGATCACTATTGGGGTAGATCATTAAGTAAACATGTGTAGGTTGTTCTTTGATGGCGTATGGAATTCCAAAATGATCACAAACAATGGCGTATAGTGCGGTAGAGGAAACACAATTGTACTGTCCGTCAATAAATATTCGGTGAAATGGAGAGGTTGATTTATAGTATTTTAGCTTTTTCCCGTGTAGAATGAACTGCATCAGTTTTGCCTGGTTTCTAGGGTGTAATTTATCGAGTTTCTTACGTTCAAATTTTGCAATGATTTCTTTGATTTCGGAATGAATCTCTTCGCTACGAGCTTCATCCATATCGGGGGCGATACTAATCAATAGTTTTAGTGCCGAAGTTTGTTCTAAGTTTTTAAAGTTAGAGGCTTCAAAATCCGAATCATATTGAAGAAGATCATTTGTTATCTGAGCAATGTTTGATACACTCATAAAACACATGCAAAAAAGGAGAAGGGTTTTTAATAAATTGGAGTATAGGGCATTCATATTGTATTCTCTAATGGTTTATTTTTCTTCTTTTTGTAATGGTTTGCTAGGGCAATTCTTTATGTATTTATTGGAGAATGCAGTTTAAACCAATTCGAATAGACTGCAACTAAAAACTAACAATGACTTCCCAGTTTACTTCTTGTTCAGTATGTCTGAGAGGTGACTGATAATTGTGTTATTCGAGATTTTATCCATTATTTCAGTGGTTGTGTCAGGTTGTGTACCTGTACAGGTTGACAAGGGTGTAAAGATAATAGTTATTGAAAGAATAATAAGTTCGGCCGGGTTGTTTAACATAAAAAAAACGGAAATCAATTGAGTCCCGTTTTATACTATGATTTCGGTCTTTGGATTGTCTACATTATTTTCCGAATTGACCTTTTGATTTATTTATTGTCCTTCGTCAACCAAATATGCAAATGGTAACACTTTTTCTTTTACTCTTTTCGCATAGAAGCATGTCCTTTTATTTCATTTCAAATTGATTCTTAAGGTTATTTTTTAATGATGGATCTTCTTCCTATTAAATTCCCTTCTGATTGAATTTCAATAAAGTAGATGCCTGGGAGTTCATTAATTTCAACCTGAGTTTTCTGGGCGGATGTGAAAGATTGACTTAGTACGATTTGACCTAAAATATCAAAGACTTTAATTTCGGTTGTGCTGTACATTTTTCCATAGTCGATCATTACTTTTCCTGTCGTTGGGTTCGGATAAATATTGAAATTCAATTGATTTTGTTCTTCTACCCCAAGAAAGCAAGCACCACTTCCAGAAGTTATTGTTACCGAAGGAGCAATTACACCTGCATTGATGGATAATGATCCACTCGGAGTATTGAAAGTATGAGTTCCGTCAAAAACACCATAATTACCACTGAGTCCACCGGCATAATATTGACCTGACCCTGCAAGTGTATCTGTATCACAATTAGCAAAATCATTGGCAACGCACATAGTTCCATTATTGATGAACATTGCATCTAAGGCCTGTGTATTGCAGTTAGAAAAGTCATTTTCTACTGTAATATCCGAAAGGTTTGTGATTAAACCTTGGTTATTGAAATCATGCGTAATTAATATTGAACCTGTATTTGTGAATTCGGCTACTTCATCATTCGTAATATCGTAAATAGTCATCGTACCACTATTATCTAAATCACCTTGGTTTAAAAGACTGTCAGCAACAATGACTCCTGATGAATTTATCGTTGTTCCTTGAGTAAATGTTACTGCAATTGGGTTAAAAGACCCTGAATTAGTTAATGAAGCGCTATTACTAACATAAACACCTGTTCCACCTGCGGTTACCGTCACGGATGCACCAGAATTAATCACCATGCTACCGCCATCAAGCAGTATACCTATATCCGTAGTCATATCATGGTTGATG
>JBFHHS010000044.1:0-16941 GCA_041596895.1 Crocinitomicaceae bacterium
ATAAGTTGCGATTAATTGGGGATCTTTAGGAAAAACTTCTCGAGCGGCATCTAATTGCTCAACTGCCTTAGCTGGCGATTTTGCTTCCATCAATAAATTATACTTTTGGATGGACAAAGACGGATTGATTCCCACTTGATCTTCCGTTTTGTTTAGTGCTTCAATCGCTTTATCGGTTTCTCCGGTTTTTGTTAGAACCTCAGCATATCCATATTGCCAATCTACATTTCTTGGCTCAATTCTAACTAATTTCTCAAAGTTCTCCGCAGATTTTTCAAACTCACCTTGCTCATAGTACATATAGGCCAATTCTTGGATGTACCATTGGTTTTTCGGGTCAATTTCTGAAGCTTTTTTAATGTGCTCCGCTGATTTATCCAGGTTTCCTGAAGCCAATTCGAGTTGCGACAATGCATAATAAACCGCATCATCATCTTGTCGAATCGCCAAGCATTCTTCAAATTTCGCAATTGCCTCAGCGGAACGCCCCGTTGTTTTAAAACGAATACCTTCATGAAACTTTGTGATGTAAGGATAATCAGCTGCACTGATTGTCTTTTGTTCATCAGCAATTTTCTTTGTCCCACAAGCCGCGGTTAAAAGCAATGCTGAAAATAAATATATGCTAAGTCTACCCATTGATATTTGTATAATCTCCAAGGCTCAAATCTCGCGCCAAACCATCGTAATTAACGTTTGACCCAATCATTGAATCTTTTAAAATTCCATTCTTTATTGATGTTGAATGTTGAATAATGGAGTTTTTCACCACGCTATCCGTAATGTTCGTTCCATTTCCGATAGAAACATGAGGTCCTACGATGGTATTTTTCAAGTGCACATTTTCACCAATAAAACACGGTTTAATCACGATTGAATTCTCCAAGGTTGAAGATTCAGGAATGATCTGTTTTCCTTTTTTAGCTTCATTATTTAAAACCTGGGCATTTGTTTCAACGGTAACCTTCTTGTTTCCACAATCCATCCATTGATCCACTTGTCCCGTTTTGAACACCTTCCCTTTGGACATCATTCCTTTGATTCCATCGTTGATTTGGTACTCACCACCATGAATAATATTGTTGTCCAATACAGATTGAAGTTCCGATTTCAATTCGCTTACTTCCTTGAAGTAATAGATTCCAATTACGGCTAAATCACTTACAAATGAAGTTGGTTTCTCAACCAATTCCACAATCTCCTTGTTATCATTCAACTGAACCACACCATACGCTTCAGGACGATCAACTTGTTTTACCCAAATAACTGCATCAGCCGTTGGGTCAAGTTCAAAATCCGCTTGAATTAACGTATCTGCATAAGCAATAACAGCAGGGCCAGACAACGAATCTTTTGCACACATAATTGCATGTCCCGTTCCAAGAGGTTCATCTTGACGATAAATGGTTGCTTTCGCCCCCAATCCTTCCGCCAATTCAACCAAGTCTTTCACGACATCGTCTCCAAAAAAAGCAGGGTCTCCCAAGATAAATGCGACTTCTTCTACTTTTTCACCCACAACCTCTGCGATATCTCTCACTAAACGATGAACGATAGGTTGACCAGCAACCGGAACTAATGGTTTAGGAACAGTTAATGTATGTGGTCTTAGTCTACTACCACGACCTGCCATTGGAACTATAATTTTCATAACCTTTTCATTTTAATGTTAACGATGTAAACAATTACTTCACACCAGTACTTCCGAAACCACCTTCTCCACGATCTGTTTCAGATAATTCAACAACCTCTATCCAATTCGCTTGTTTTACTTCTGCAAACACAAGCTGTGCGATACGTTCACCATCTTCTATGATGAAATTTTCATTAGAAAGATTGATCAAAATCACACCAACTTCACCACGATAATCTGCATCCACAGTTCCTGGTGCATTCAACACTGAAATCCCTTTCTTTAATGCCAATCCACTTCTAGGTCGAACTTGACATTCGAACCCAACTGGAATCTCCATGAACAACCCAGTCTTAACCAGAGCACGTTCTAACGGTTTAAGTGTGATTGATTCGTTGATATTTGAACGAACATCCAACCCAGCAGAAGCTGAGGTTTCATACGATGGAAGTGCGTGTTTTGACTTGTTGATTACTTTTACTTTCATGCTTATTCTATAAGCTATCAAAAATAAGAAATTTAGCTGCTTGAAAAGCGCTTAAACAGTTCGTTTAGAAAGAAGTTACTAACGTTCAATCGTTAGTTAAAGGCAAAAAATAGACTGGAATATTATCCAATATCAATATGGAAAATAGGTCTACAAGAAGAAAATAGAATAAATTAATCAGCTTACGACCTTCTTATTAGATGGCTTTTCAATGAACCAAACCACAAAAACATAAAATAAGATCAATGTATTATGGAAAAAGAACTTTCTCCAAGAAAAATCGCCTGGATCCAAATCAATTAAGAACGTGATTAGAAATAAGAATAAAGCCAAGCCGAGGTAAAGTCCGAATTTGCGTAAGTTATATTTAATCGGATAATGCTTTTGGCCAAGAATATATGAAACAATCATTTGTCCTGCGTATACAATTAATGTTGCCCAGGCACTTGCCCAAAAACCGTAAATCGGAATAAAGATTATATTAATCAGGATCGTCAAAATCCCCCCTCCTATGGCGATAAATGCACCAAATTTAGTTTGACCACTCAACTTATACCAAATAGATTGATTCAAATAAATACCATAGAATACATTCGCAATGAGTAAAATAGGTACTACACCTAACCCAACCCAATACTCTTCGCTACGAATAAAGTGCTTAAATACATCAATATTTAAACTCACTCCAATGAAAACTAAGCAAACAAAAGCCACGAAATAATTCATAATTTTCGCGTACATCTTTTTACTGTCCTTATGCTTCTCTTGCGCAAAGAAAAATGGTTCCGCAGCATAACGATACGCTTGTAAAAAAATAGTAACAATCATTGCTAATTTGTAGCATGCGCTGTAAATCCCAAGTTGACCTTCTGCCTCACGTAGAGTTAAACCACCGCGATTATACAACACATGTTTAAGCATTGCACGGTCGATGGTTTCGTTAATTATCCCTGCAAAACCTGCAATAACTAAAGGCAAAGCATATTTAAACATTTCGCGTGCTAACTCAGCCGAATACTTCAATTTTAATCCGATATAGTCTTTATAGGTTCCAATTGGTTTAACCAAGGATGACAATAGATTAGCGACAAGAATGAAAAGTACGCCCTCTTCCGGATGAGCCTCATCGAAAAAACCATAAAGGAAAATCAGATTTAACCCAATATTGACTGCAATTGCCGAAAAGTGAATTGTTGCGAATTTCTTTGCGTTCTTCTCGGCACGCAACTTTGCCATAGGCAATGCCGAAGTAGCATCAATGCTCACAATGATTCCAAGTAAAACAATATAAATACTGTGTTCAGAATAAAGCATGGCATCTGCAATATTCTGACTAAACAAGACGAGAATTAAAAGGAAAATGACGTTAAAACCAATGACGGTTAAAAAGCTATTTCTAAAAACTTCGTCTTTATCTTCTTTCGAATTGATGAATTTAAAGAAGGCCGTTTCCATCCCGAATGTTAGAAGTACAATTAAGAAAGCAACCCAAGCGTAGAGCTCTGAGATTTTTCCATATTCTTCAATCGGTAAAACTGAAGTATATAAAGGTACCAACAAGTAATTTAGGAGTCGACCAACAATTGTTGGCAACCCATAAATGGCTGTTTGGCCCAATAAACTCTTCAGTGGATTCAATTACTTTCTGAAATTAGGTTTTCTTTTCTCTAAGAATGCTGTCGTTCCTTCTTTGAAATCAGCAGTACCGAAACACTTTCCGAACTCCTCAATTTCCACATCATATCCATTCACACCATCCTCATAATTTGCATTCACAGAGCGAATAGCTGAAGCGATTGCCGTCCCTGAATTATTCAAAATACGACCTGCGATTTCTTCCGCTTTGGTCATCAACTCTTCCAATTCAACCACGTGATTCACTAAGCCCCATGTCAAAGCTTCCTCCGCTTTAATCATTCCTGCTGTAAAAACCATTTCATTTGCCTTACCACGACCTACCAATTGTGCCAATCGCTGAGTACCACCATAACCAGGAATCACACCCAAACCAACCTCTGGTAATCCCATTCTAGCATTTGAAGACGCCACACGAATGTGCGAACACATCGCAAGTTCTAATCCACCACCTAAAGCAAAACCGTTTACGGCAGCAATTACTGGCTTTGAAATATTTTCAATAAATGAAAATAAAGTTTCTTGCCCTTTTTGAGCCAACTCGCCCCCTTGCGCAATTGTAAAATCCGCAAACTCTTTAATATCAGCCCCAGCAACAAATGACTTCTCACCTGACCCCGTTAAAATGATAACTCCAGTATTCGAATCTTCATCTGCTGATTTTATTGCGTTATGTAACTCTTCAATCGTTTCTTTATTCAAGGCGTTTAATTGCTTTGGACGATTAATTGTGATTACATTAATCTGACCTTTTTGCTCTACAAGTAAATTGTTATACATCTTTATCTCTTTTCTAGTTAATCTTTATTTATTCTTAGTTCTGATACGTTTATACAATTTTATCAAAATCATTAAGCCAATCGCAACAGCAAAGAAACCCACTGTTCCTTTAATCCAGTTCATCGAATCTTTCAATGAAACGATAAATACAATTGCGACGAGGCATAATGTTGCCACTTCATTCCAAAGCCTTAATGAACCCGACTTCCAATTGAACTTTCCTTTAGCCATGTCGCTGATAATCTTCTGGCAAACAAAATGATACACCAACAACAACGCAACGAATGTCAATTTAACATGCATCCAACTTGCCTGAAGATAGTATTCAGGAACCAATAAAATCATCCATGTTCCGAAAACAATTGTTAAAACCATGGCTGGAGTTGTAATGATCCACCAGAGTCTTTTTTCCATAATTTCGAACTGCGCAGAAAGGATGTTCTTCTCTAACTCCTCCTTTTCTTGTGCTTCGGTATGATAAACAAATAAACGAACGATATAAAAAAGTCCCGCGAACCAACTTACCACAAATATGATATGTAATGCTTTTACTGTATCAAAATCCATGGTGTAAAGATAGTTCGAATTCTCTATAATTTGACACGAAACGTGAATTGTCGAACAGATACGCAAGAATCGTTCGTGATTATGCGTAAATCCTTATCTTTGCGCACTTAATAAATTTTATGAGCACAATCGAACTTTCAGATCAAGAGATTCAACGAAGAGAAAAGTTGACTAAACTGCGTGATTTAGGTATCAATCCTTATCCTGCAGCACTATATCCAGTAACCGATTATTCGACTGCTATAAAACAGGACTTTCAAGAGGGAAAAGAAGTTTGTATTGCAGGGAGGATGATGTCTCAACGTGATATGGGAAAGGCTTCATTCGCTGAAATCCAAGATTCAAAAGGAAGAATTCAGGTTTATGTAAACCGTGATGAAATCTGTCCTGGAGAAGATAAAACTCAATACAATACAGTATTTAAAAAACTGTTGGACCTTGGAGATTTTGTAGGAATCAGAGGTACAGTATTTAAAACTAAAGTTGGAGAAACATCAATCAAGGTGAGTGAATTAACACTTTTAAGTAAGTCGTTGAAACCATTACCACTTCCAAAAACGGATGCTGATGGAAAAGTACACGATGCTTTTACAGATCCAGAAATGAGATACCGCCAGCGTTACGCTGATTTAGTTGTTAATCCTCAAGTAAAGGATATTTTCATGAAGCGAACTAAGTTATTTAGAGCGATGCGTGATTTCTTTAACGATGCAGGTTACCAAGAAGTAGAAACTCCAATTTTGCAATCAATAGCTGGAGGTGCGGCAGCGCGTCCATTCGTAACACACCACAATGCTTTGGATATTCCATTGTATTTGCGTATTGCGAATGAATTGTATTTGAAGCGATTGATTGTGGGTGGTTTTGATGGAGTATATGAGTTTTCTAAAAACTTCAGAAATGAAGGAATGGACAGAACACACAATCCTGAATTCACTGCGATGGAAATCTATGTTTCGTACAAAGATTATAACTGGATGATGGAGTTTACTGAGAACTTATTAGAACATTGTGCCACTGCAGTTAATGGAACTCCAGAAACAACATTCGGAGAGCATAAAATTTCATTCAAAGCGCCGTACAAACGTGTTACAATGCGTCAATCGATCATCGACTTTACAGGATTTGATATTGACGGAAAAACTGAAGATGAATTGCGCGCATGGTGTTTAGCAAACGGTATCCCTGCGGATGAAACAATGGGGAAAGGTAAGTTGATAGATGAAATCTTTGGTGAAAATTGCGAAGGAAACTACATCCAACCAACATTCATTACGGATTATCCAAAGGAAATGTCGCCATTGTGTAAAGAGCACAGGGACAACCCAGAGTTGACTGAGCGATTTGAGTTAATGGTTTGTGGTAAGGAAATTGCAAATGCATATTCTGAGCTGAACGACCCAATTGACCAAAGAGAACGTTTTGAAGAACAAGTACGTTTAGCTCAAAAAGGAGATGACGAAGCGGGTGAATTCATCGATCAAGATTTTTTACGCTCCTTAGAATATGGAATGCCACCTACGAGTGGATTAGGTATTGGAATGGATCGATTAATCATGTTCTTAACCAATAATCCTTCTATTCACGAGGTTTTATTTTTCCCACAAATGAAACCAGAAGTGTTTGGGAAACAAGGACCAGATTTATCTGAAAATGAGCAATTGATTTTTAACATTCTTTCAAAGGCAGGTTCTATGGATTTAAATGCACTGAAAGAGGCAACAGGATTATCGAACAAACAATGGGATAAAGGAGTGAAAGGTCTTGGAAAACACGGTTTGACAAAAGTTACAAAGACAGACGACTCATTAATAATTGAGATCGTGGAATAAGATAAATTACGATTAAAAAAAAGCCGCTGCTTTTTAGCAGTGGCTTTTTTTTAATATAAACAATTACAAATTCACCAACGTTCCTTCTAATCTTTTCAATTGCACCTCTAACATTTTGACTTCAAATCGGGCACTAGACAAATTCACTTTAGCATTAATTAAATTTAATTGAGCCTGTCTAAAATCAGTAGAATTCACTTGACCTAAATTGTATTTCTCTAAGGTTTTCAAGAAATTCTGATTACTAATTTCAACATTTGTTTCTTCAAAATTAATCACCGCCAATTGATTCATATAATTCGACCAAGTGTTGGCTAACTCCTTCTTCAAATTTAAATCAAGTTGATTTTTATACATCTCTTGATTATCCATAGCGATTTTAGCATTTGCTACTTTTGTACTTGTAGAACCACCGTCGAACACATTCCACGTTAAACTTAATCCAGTATTTAAACCCGAAACATTTTGACGAGCAAATAAAGAAGTAGGACCATAATTACCATTATTCAATCCATAGGACACATTGGTAGAAACGGTAGGCATCCATCCAGATTTGCTCATTTTTAAATCATAATTTGCGATTTCTTTATTTAATTCGAATTGTTTAGCTGAATTGTTGTTGTCAATCATGTTTGTTGAAATCTGTTCAAGATTGAGGAGGCCATTAATTTCAACCTCATCATCTACAATAAAATCCTGATCAACAGGAAAGCCTAACAAATAATTCAACGTTCGTTTTGCATTGTCAATAGCCAATTGACCATTAATCAAGTTCAATGAATCGTTGTTAACATCCACTTGAGCATTAAGCACGTCCAGGCTCGT
Source organism: Crocinitomicaceae bacterium (assembly GCA_041596895.1). Taxonomy (GTDB): domain Bacteria; phylum Bacteroidota; class Bacteroidia; order Flavobacteriales_D; family Crocinitomicaceae; genus UBA4466. The sequence continues at coordinate 7,760 of JBFHHS010000044.1, forward strand.
TTTTTGACCAAATTCCAATTGATAATTGATGCGCTCTAAACGATTCTTTGAAATTTCAAAAGACTCTTTAAGAATATTCAAATTATTCGTGTACTTCGCTATTTCATAATAATAATTGTACACCTCTAGAATGGTGTTATCAATTCCTATCTGCTTTTGAACATTGGCCAACTCGTATGCTTTTTTAAGCTTATCAAAATTGTTTTTACGATTCATTCCATTGTACAATACATAATTCACACCGACCGATGCGTTATACGTAGTCGTTTCTATGCCATTAATGCTTTTTTCAATTCCATCTTGTGTTTCAACGAAGGCATTATTATTAGAATAATTTCCTCCGGCTGAAACTGCAACAGTTGGTAAAAAACCAGAATTTTTTATATCCTGATTATTGTCAGCAATCTCCAAATTATTTTCAGCAATTTGGATATCATAATTTTTCTCCAAGGCAATCGCAATCGCTTGATCAAGCGTCAATTTTTCTTGCGAGTATGCTCCAAAATTAAGGAGTATAATTCCCCCGATTAATAATACGTTTTTCATCATGTTGCTTTTAATGTTCTTTTTCTGCTTCAATTTCTTTTACTGCGCGCTCAACAGATTCGTGTGTTGGCCGTTTTCCTTCCCAAAGGTGAATCATGTTCACTTTAAATCCATTCGTATATGAAAGTAAAATTGGTAGTAAAATCAATGTTAATACGGTTGCAATCGCAATACCGTAGGCAATAGAAATCGCCATAGGAATTAAAAACTGAGCTTGTAAACTTTTCTCGAAAAATATCAATGGGGCCAATCCAGCAATTGTTGTAATGGACGTTAAAAAGATTGCTCTAAATCTCGATTTTCCAGCTTCAATTAATGCATCATCAAATTTCATCCCTTCTTTTAAGTTGATATTAAACTTACTGATCAATACAAGTCCATCATTTACCATAATACCGATCAATGCTATAATTCCTAACATCGATAGAATATTAATTGGGAAATCGTGAATGTAATGTCCCCATCCAATACCAATAAGACTAAAAGGCACCATTACCAATAAGATGATAGGTTGAGAATAACTTCTAAATGTGAAAGCAATTACGAAGTAAATCAATAAAATAATGACAGGAAACACCGCTTGCGCAGAATTCATAACCTTAGATGCCTCTCTATTCTGGCCTTCATAAAGTGCAGAAACCGAAGGGTGTCTTTCAAAGATTTCAGGTAAAATTTCCGTTTTAATATTGCTCATAAAATCAGTTGCACTCGCTTTACTGTTTTTCATATCCGCGGAAACTTGAATTTCTCGTTGTCCTTCTAAGTGGTTGATTGTAATTTCTCCACGTTCGATGGTATAATCTGCAATTTCGCTGAATGGAATGCGCTCACCTGAGCTCGTAAGAATACGCATATCATCCAAATTTTTAATTGAAGTGCGCTCACTTTCGAGATATCTTACCCAAATTTTAATTTCATCTTGTCCACGTTGAAAGCGTTGAACTTGATTTCCAAAAAAGGCAGATCTTACTTGAAACATGACATCATTTAAAGTCAACCCTAATAAATAAGCGTTTGGTTTTAAGTCTATTTTAATTTCCTTAATTCCTTGAGGGTCATTGTCAGTAATATCTTTTAGCCCTTCAATTTGAAGCATCGCAGTTTTCAATTCATTTTTTGCTGCTTTTAGCTCTTCTACACTATTTCCGAGCAGAGAAATCGAAATTGGACTCCCCCCAAATTGAGAACCAGATCCAAATGCCAATGATTCAACACCATAAAATTGACCAGACAAATCTTCAATCTCTTTTGTTAATTCAGGTGCCGAAAAATCTCTAAGTTCCCCTTGTAGCAGGTTAATATCAAGTTTAGCCGTAGCACTACCTGGACCAATGGTTTTAATAATGTTCAAAATAACAGAATCTCCACCTGTTTGAAGTCCTCTATACTTCTCATTAACTTCCCAAGCTTTTTCTTCAATCACAGAAATAATCGAATCCGTTGTGTTCACATTGGTACCTTGCGGCATTGTTAAACTAATTGAAATTCGATCACTCGCAATCTCAGGAAAGAAAGTCGTTCTAATTATTCCACCGCTTATTCCACCCATAGTGAAAACAAATAAGGCGATTAAAGTTGCAAAGCTTATGAACCTGTTTTTTACTGTAAACTTTAGGGCTGGTAAATACAGGCGATCCCGTAGAAACACCATCAGTTTTTCTGCAACAACATTAAACTTAAACGGTTTCGCATCGCGATTTAAAGTTTTAGAATGTGCAATGTGCGCAGGTAAAATAACTAGAGCTTCAAGAAGAGATATCCCTAATGTGAGCAAAACAATAATTGAAACCTCACCAAAGAACTGGCCCAAACGACCATCTAAAAATAAGAACGTAGCGAAAGCTAAGATTGTAGTCACAACAGCCGAGAAGATTGGGGGAATTACTTCAACCGTACCATCAATAGCCGCCCGAATTGGACTTTTCCCTTTTTCATAATGTGCATATATATTTTCTGCAATGACAATACCATCATCCACCAAAATTCCAATTACAATGATCATCCCGAACAATGAAAGCACATTGATTGTTACGTCAAATTGCCCAGCAAAAGTGAACATACCAAGGAAAGAAACTGGCAACCCAAACGCCACCCAAAACGCCAATCGTGGTTTCAAGAAAAGAGAAAGAATGATAAGCACCAATAACATTCCTTGCCATGCATTTTTAAACAATAATTCCGTTCGTTGATTTAAAGTAACCGAAGAATCAGAAATCACAGCAAGTTTTATTTCAGCGCTTTTTTCGTTGTATTCTTTCACATATTCCTTGACTTTATCGGCGGTTGAAATTAAATCTTCACTGTTCGTATTACTAATAACAATACTTACAGAATTGTTCCCATTGTAGGTTAAACTATTAGGTGTATCGTTAAAACGGTCCTGAATTTCAGCCACATCATTCAATCGAATTATATTTCCATTTTCGTCGGCTTTAACAATAATATCATTCAGTTCACTAGCAAAATAAGCCCTATGAGATGCTCGAATTAAGTATTCTTCTTCTATCGATTTAATTGAACCACCAGTAGTTAAAAGCGTATTATTCGCTACTGCATTCGCAACCTGAGAAAAACTTAGATTATATGCTCTTAAATCTGCTTCTTTAACCGCGATTTCAATTTCTTCATCTGGATATCCAGTCAAAGTAACCATAGAAATTCCGTCCATTAACCGCAATTCTTTTTCAATTTGTTGCGCTTTTCCTTTCAGTGTCGACAAGGAAACATTTTCACCATTTACCACAAAGGATATCGTTTCACGAGTTGCTTCTTGTTTTGCAATAATAGGCGGTTCCATTCCTGCCGGAAAACTAGGCACTTTGTCCACCGCATTTTTAACATCGGCAAGTATTATATCCACGTCATATTCTCTGAATGTCTCCACCGTAATTACAGCGGCATTCTCACTTGATTTTGAAGTAACTCGATCAATTCCTTCGATTCCTTTAAGATTATCCTCGATTTTGAGAACAACTCCCTCTTCCATTTCTTGAGGTGATGCCCCAGGATAATTGAGGGTAATCATGATGATATTGGACTCAGAAAGAGGGAAAAAGGAAGAAGTCAACGACTTATATCCAAGAATACCAAAAATGGCAAATGCTATAATAATCAAGTTTACGCCAATAGGATACTTGATAAAGTATGAAATTATTTTTTTCATCTGATCTTAATTGTCTTACTTGTTATTTAATAATAGTGACGTTCATACCTTCAAATGCTCCAGGAAATGGCTTTGATAACATCTTTACTCCGTCGTTGATTCCTTTGATAATAACGGTACTCGTTTTACTATAGACAATATCCACAGGTAAGAGGCGCAATTGGTTTTCTTCCACGATATAAACACTTTGATTATTCACTAAAAGTGTACGTGGAATCTCAATAGCATTAACCACATTCTGAGCCTCAATATCAGCCTCTACAAACTCTCCTTCGTTTAAATCATCCGCTTTAACTTCTACAAAAATTTGAATTGTTTGCGAACTTGTATTTACTTGAGGGTTAATTCTAGAAACTGTTCCTACCCACGATTTCGACTTATCAATATTTGTGAGGTTAACTTTCTTATTCAACTGTAAAAGCTCCTTTAAAGTTGAATTTACATTCAGTTCCAATTCAAAAACACCCGGCTTAATAAACTCGCCCAATTTTTGTCCTGGATTAACCAAAGTCCCTGGTGTAACCTCAGCCGCAACTAACACCCCACTGTACGGAGCAGCAATCCGATATTTATTCAACCTTGTTTCCAAGTTTTTAATGCCGTAATATGTTGCTGAAATGTTCTTTCCAGTGATGTAATGAGATTCTTGTTCCGACTTAGCCTTCGGCAAGCTAGGTAGGTTTTTTTCAATATTTATAGTGTTTAAATAATCGCTCCACATAGAATATGAATCAGGATAATCGAATCGAATATCTGCTAAAATTGACGTAACCGCATTTTTGAAAGCTGCCCGTTGCGAAATAACCGAAGCATTGAATTCAGTATTATTAATTTGAATTAAAGTTGCGCCGGAAGAAAAGGAAACACCTGGTTTGAATGGCTTGGATCCCTGCTCAAAAATACCCGTCACCTCAGCATAAATTTCCATTCGGTCTTTTGCAAAAACACTTCCACTTGTTGCGATAGATACAGGTATCTCCTCATTAGTTACGCTTTGCACGTAGACAGAGTTTACTGAATTTTCTACTTTCTTTTCCGGAACCTCTTTGCTATTTGTTAATATGCGATTTCCTAATACACCTAACCCTAATATTGCGATGCCTGAAATAGTGATGATGATTTTTCTCATTAGTTCTTTTTTGCTTTTATATCAACAAGGAAGTAATCGTTAACATTCACTTGTATCCGTTTTAAAATTTCAATTGTATGTTCAATTTCTTCAGGAGTAATCCCTTTTTGAATTCTTGTAGATATTTCTTCAAAAACTGAAGAAGATTGATCTATTACTTCCTGTCCCTTTTTAGTTATAAACAACTGATTCATTCTTTTATCCTTCTTCGAAGGTATTCGTGCTATATATTGTTTCTTTTCTAGGACATTTATTGCTCTTGTTAATGAAGATTTATTTCTATTAGAAGAAAAAGCCAAGTCATTCTGACAAGCACCATCTTGTCCATGTAGTTTATGTAATAGGATAAACTGCATTTTGGTAAGGTTAAATCCTCGTTTGGCCAGCATGTCATCTATTTGATGTTCTAACATCTTTGTCGTTCTACCCAAATAAGGCGCGAGCGAATTCTGAAAGTCTATTGGTATCATACTGCAAAAGTCACATTAATTTTAGTTGCATAAACAACTATTAACAAAATTTCTGAAAGTATATTTACAATTGACGCTTTAAAAACCCAATAAAAATCACGTAAATCATCATACATCAATAAGTTAAGCCAATTCAAAAAGTCATGTTTGTTGCACATCAAACTAATTAAGATAGAAAACATCAAATATGTGTTAGCGTAGTTCCTTCCGATTCCGAATTCCAACGAGATTACAACAAACCTAAAACTATGGAAACGACTAAACCAGTTTAGTAGTGAAAAGCAATAAATAAAAAATCACTAAAACGATTTAGTAGCATTACAATATTGCGCAATATTTGTACTTTTCTTTAAATTACTAAATCGTTTTAGTAATACATTTGTGTTCGATTAAACGATAATTTACTATTGCTATGAATAAAGTATTTGTACTTTTTGTTTCCTTCCTATTATCCCAGGTTTCCTTGAGCTGTACCTTTAATGGAAGCGAAGTTTTTATCAGCACATTAACTCCGACAGTTGCCTATCAAACAGTATCTGCCACAAACAATAATTATTTTACGATGAACGTGGCATGTGGAAACGTGTATAATTTCGACTTTTGTGGAAACGGTGGAGATGTTGCTGGAGGTATTTGGGCAGAAATATCAATTTTAAATGTCGCTGGAAATACTGAGTTAGCATTTGGCGCGTATACTGGTGGCTGTACGCAATTCACTTGGACATCTACTTTTACCGGAACGGTTCAAGTTTATATAACTGACAGTGGTTGTAGTACAAACGGGCTTTATTCTGGTACAATGGCATACAATGAAACAACTGGTGGAGCAATAGATCCATCTTTCACACTTACCGGGACATCTTGTTCTTCTGCCAGTGCAAATGTTACAGGCACGCCGGGTGGAACATTTAGCTTTAACCCAATACCTGGAGGTGGGGTTTCAATTGATGGAACTTCTGGAGCTATTTCGAATGGAACTAGCGGCGCAACATACTTTGTAGATTACACAATTTGCGGTTCAGCACAGAATAACTCGATAACTTTGCCAGCAGGTGACCCGAGCTTTTCATTGGCAGTGGCATGTGGTGGGGCAAATGCAACTATCACCGGACATACAGGCGGAAGTTTTTCCTTCAATCCCGCTCCTGGGGATGGATCTCAAGTCAATGCAACAACAGGGCAAATTACAAACGGTTCTGCTGGAACGACCTATTTCGTTGAATATACTGTCTGTGGCTCCAGTAATATAGAATCTATAACTGTATTAACTGATGATTGTTTTACCCTAAATGGAGATGCACAATATATCACAGTAGGTGGTGAAGATTGTATTCAATTGACTGATGAAATAAACAATCAAACTGGTTGTGCATGGAGTGGATCTCAAATTGACTTTGCCTCAAATTTCACGTTGACCTTAGACTATTATTTTGGCAACAATATTGGTGGTGCAGATGGAAACACATTTACATTTCAACCAAGTAGTTCAACTGCCTGTGGTCAGGATGGTGGTCAACTTGGGGCTGGTGGAATTGCCAATTCTCTTGCCATTGAATTTGACACATATGACAACGACAACCCTGCTCATGTTTTTGACATGTCATGTGATCATATAGCCGTGGAAATTGATGGTGATATGAATGGTCCTGGCGCACCTTTATGCGGTCCAGTTTGTGCTAAATCTAGCGGAGGAAACATTGATGATGGTGGTACATATACAGTTGATATTGATTGGAACTCTGCAACACAGCAATTGGATATCTATTTCGATGGTAATTTACGTTTGTCATGTACACATGATTTTGTGACCAATGTTTTCGGTGGAGTAAGTCAAGTTTATTGGGGCGCCACTTCAGCGACAGGCGGATTAAATAATCAACAATATTTTTGTCCAAGTACTATCGTTTTACTTCCAGTAGAATTAACATCATTCGAATCTATTTGTCAAGGTAGAAATGAACAATTTAATTGGACAACCTCTACAGAAAGTCGTGTTGACTACTTTACACTTGAGTATACTTACAATGGCTTAGTATATTATCCAGTTGAAACGATTAAGGCCGCAGGAACAAGTCAAACTGAGATGGAATATTCGATTGATGTTGAAACAAAAGATACAAAACAAAGGTACTACCGATTAAAAATGGTTGACACTGATGGCATGTATGAATACACTGATATCATTTCAAGTAAACGATGTGCTTATTCTAATAAATTAATCAATGAACTTATTCAAAAAGACGGATTATTGACTGTTTCAACAAATAAGGAAGTCACGATAACTATGACGAATCAAATTGGACAAATTGTAAAACAAGGAAAATCTATAGAAGGAATTACAACTTTCAATTCGGGTGCACTTAATGCAGGAATATATTTTATTCTTGCCGAGGATAAAAATGGACAACAAGAATCAGAAAAGGTACTTCTTAATAATTTCTAATGAGACCCTCTTGCCATGAACTCACATGGTAAGTTAAAGTGTTTACCCGGTTCTTGAGATTCTTTTAAGCGTTCATACATGCGGCTAACTGATTGCAAACCAATATCTTTTACAGGTTGCCTCAATGCAGAAATAGGTGGATTCATATATTCAAAAGCATCACTGTCGTCAAAAGAAATTAAGCGAACTTGAGAAGGAATTTCAACTTTAGCCTTTCGCAATCCTGAAAGCGTTCTAAGTGTACATTTATTATTTAATGCAACGATAGAATCAATACCGGAATCCAATTGAGATTTAATAATGGCGTTCATCTCATCTTGATCCGATGGAAGATTAATACTTTCAAATTGAATTTCAGCAGCTTTACAAGCTTTTTCCAAACCTGAAACCCGTTGTTGAATTGTAGAAACATCAGATGGACTTGGAACAATAGCCAGAACTTTCTTTGGCACTTTGCTAAAGGATGCCAAAAGTTTTGAAGCTTCAGATTCATTATCTACTCCAACAAAATCTGCCAAATCATCACCTGGACGATCTACAAAAACTACCGGAATATGAGTCTCCAATAAAATAGGAATCAAATCTTGCATTTCATTACTAGGAGCGATAATCATTCCATCGATACTACGTTGGATCAATTCTCTCATCAAAACTTTCTCTAGTTCGTTATCATCATTCGTATTTACGATAAAGGTATTATAACCTTCAGCATAGAGTTTTTCTTGAATTGTTTTACAAATTTCAGCATAAAATACGTTCGAGATATCAGGTAAAACTAGTCCTATTGTTTTTGTTTCTCCCTGACGTAAACTTTTAGCAAAGAAGTTAGGGACATAAGAAAGCTCTTTTGCCTTTTCCTTAATTAATCGCTGTTTTTCTTTACTGATATTGAATTGATCGCCCTTATCATTCAATACAAATGATACAGTAGCTTTAGAAACATTCAGTGCTTTGGCAATATCGCTAAGCGAAGTTCTTTTTGTCTTCATAAAACAAATTAGGTTGTCTAGTTTACCTACAATATACAGAAAAAGTCACCCAGAAGGATGACTTTTTTATAATTTATATGAAGTTTTGATTACTTAGGCAGTTTCGTCAGCATCTCTTGATACTCTGCTCTGTGGTCATTATTTCCAATACAACCTAGAGAAATTGCTGTTGTTTCAAAATGTTCAATACGATCCGTAGGATTAGGATGAGTACTTAAAAAAGCTGGTGTACTTGAACCTCCTAAAGCTTCAATTTTTTGGAAAAACCCTGCTCCACCATCTGCATGGTAATCTGTAGGACAAAGATATTCTACCGATTTTCCATCTGCTTCAGATTCGTGATTTCTAGAGAACTTTAACCCAACTAAAGCACCAGTAACTTGCTTAATTGCAGCCATATCACCTGCGATAACATCTAGTCCAAGTTCCACAGCTCCCATCG
>JBFHHS010000045.1:0-16671 GCA_041596895.1 Crocinitomicaceae bacterium
ATCTCAATAATTTCACTTCTCACTAGAGAAAGTGGGTGACGCGATCCAACTTCAATTTGATCCCCAGGACGTGAAGTATCAATTTTTGATTCTTCGCTTGCGTTATTTTCCAATTGAATTTTAACCGTATCAAATCGTTCTTGCGCTTGATTTTTAAGTCCATTCAATAGTTGACCAACTTCTTTCTTACTTTCATTTGGAACATTTTTTAATTCCGAAAAAAGGTCTTTTATTACATTTTTTGACCCTAAATATTTGATTCTGAACTGTTCTAATTCCTCGATGTTTAATAACGATTCTTCATTGATTTCTTGAACGATTTCTGCTATTTTCTCTCTCATTATTCTAATAATTACCAACCTTCAGCACGAATATACGTCTAAGATACTGAAAGAAAGGTGTAACTTTTTACAACTATTAATTGTTTTACTGTAACTTAAAGACACTTAATAGCGTACGAAGTTAAGAATTAACAAACAAAGATTTTTTAAATAGTCTAAAATTTAGACTACCTTTGGAAGTCAACGTTTAATGTAACCGCATGAAAACTACATTTAGAAAATTAGGAATTTTATCCGCAGTGGTATTGTCGATTGGATTTGCACAATCTTGTAAGAACAAAGATCCATCTGTTGTTAAGGTTTATGTTCGTTCAGCTAGTAACCAATTAGTTGAAGGAGCGAAAGTGATTATTATTGGAGATGTGAACTCAAACCCAGTAACCAATTCTTACGTCGATACCGTAATTACAAACGGGTCTGGTTTTGCATTGTTTAATGTCGCTCCTTATTATGAGGATGCTGATGAAGATCAAACCGTTGCTTATTTTGATGTAATTGCAAAAACAAACACAAAGACCACTGAGGGGTATGTGCGAAGTCGTGTGAATACTACGGCTGTTGAAACAGTTTACCTTCCTCTATAAACTTTTGAATTATGAAATTAAACAGAATCGTCACTTTAAGTCTTTTTGCAATTATTGGTTTGTCAACAGTAGTTGGATGCCGTAAAAAAGAAGATACTTTAGCTGTAGTTATTGTTAAAAATGACGCTAATGAAGTTGTCCCTGGAGCTAGTGTGAAACTGAAAGCTGAAGGTACAACAACAGAGCCGAACAGTATTGACACTGAAGTTTTTCCAATGTCTGCTACTTCTAACTCAGAAGGTAAAGCAACATTTAACTTTAATGAAGTTTATCAATTAGGTCAAGCTGGGGTTGCAGTACTTACCATAGAAGTTGTTGCTGGTAGTGCAACAGGACAAGGTGTAATTAAAGTTGAACAAGAAGAAACAACAGAAGAGGTTGTGTTTGTTCACTAAATATATTTAGATCAAAAAAGGGCGATTCAGTTGAATCGCCCTTTTTTTTGCTCTTTTATTTTCGCTTGCCTCGCTTTCCATATATCGTTAGTCGTTTAGATAGCTTGTTTTCAAAATCATCTTTAATAAGTACGAAATAAACTCCTTCTTTAAAAGATTTTATATTTAACTCCAGACGATTGTATCCTTCAGTAACCATTTGGTTCTCTTCAAACGCAATTTCTCCTTCTGAATTCATCACAGTTATTCTTGCTGTTGAACTTATTTTAGAATCATACGAAATCGACATTAGCTTATTTGCTTCTATAGGCACAAGCATTAAGTTTGTTAACACAGGGTGACTAATATTAACCATATCTAGGATGGATTCATTACCCATGTTATCTACGCGCTTAATTCTAAAGTATTCATTGGCTCCTTCGGCAAAGTTAATTTCCGATACTTCATAAGTATGTCGTTCTTTGTGATTTCCTAATGACGTAACTTGCGTAACACGTTTCCAGTTTTGCTTATCGGTTGACTTCTCAATTAAAAAGTAATCTCCTTTTACCTCTTTTTCAACATCCCATTTAAAGTGAATTATTTTAGAAGAGAGCGTAGCCTCCATAGAAACAAACTCAATATCTTTATTTCCTGTAGAGTCAGAGTCAATGCCAATCGCAAACGTCACTTGGCTATAAACCAAGCTAAATAAAATCAATAAGAATGCGTTTAATTTAATCATAATAGGCCGTTGACTCCTATTAAGATACAAAATAGATTGAGGAAATCACCTTTATTGAGGTGAATAGATATCAACGCACCAATGGTGAAAATTTGTTTATAAAATACTATGCACTCACAGGTGTTTTGGCGTAATTATTGATAAACTATGAAAAATGAATCTCAGATTCTTCTACCAAACTTCCCCCGGTCATTTTAATAAACAATTGAATTAAGGCCACAACGTCTTTTTCGCAATACACCTTGATACGTTCCAAATCGTTATCCTCGAAGTAAACCCGTGCAACATCTGCCCCTGAAATATCATCTTTAGGGGTTGGGATTTTAAACACGTGACAAAGCAAAGCCAATGATGTATATGCTTTAAAATCGCCAAACTTCCATAATTCCATCGTGTCTAAATGGTTTATTTCCCATGGTTTTTTCCCAGCAATATCAAGTACAGGTGGTAAATCAATTCCATTAATCAACATGCGACGGCAGATATAAGGAAAATCAAACTCCTTCGCGTTATGACCACATAAAATACTCATGGGAGAATTATAATGCTCTTCTAATAATCGCTTAAATTGAATTAGAAGTGTTTCTTCATCATCATGATAAAAAGACTTCATTCTAATTTGTTTTCCGGTAGAAGAGTCGTTCACAAAACCAACAGATATACATACAATTTTTCCAAACTCGGCATAAATACCTCCGCGTTCATTATAAATATCCTCAAAGGTTTTATCGTCCCTTTGCATAAACCTTGTTTTCAATTCAAACAACTCTTTAGTCTTTTCGTCGAGCTTATTAAACTCGTACGTTTGAGGAACGGTTTCGATATCTAAAAATAGGATCTTTTCTACTTGAACTTTATTTAACATGTGTGGAATTTTTAGGTTTATTTTTCGTTTCTCTATTCAAGTTAATCAAAAATTGGAGATTAAACTTAAAAAAAGCAACTTTGTATAAAACGTAGTTATGGCGGAGAGTTTAGTAGTGGTTTCTGGTGAAAAGAAAGCAGTTTATCAAAGTTTGATACCTCAAATTAAGGCTTTGGTTGGTGAAGAAAAAGACGCCATTGCAAACCTTGCAAATGTTTCTGCTGCATTGAAAGAAGCGTTCGGATTTTTCTGGGTAGGGTTTTATCTTGTTAAGGAAAACGAGTTGGTTTTAGGCCCATTTCAGGGTCCAATTGCATGCACAAGAATCCAATTAGGGCGTGGTGTTTGTGGCACTTCTTGGTTAGAAAAGAAAACCTTGGTTATAGATAATGTAGATGAATTTCCAGGACACATTGCGTGCAGCAGTTTATCAAAAAGTGAAATTGTCGTTCCCTTGATTAAAAACAATGAGGTTATCGGTGTTTTAGATGTAGATAGCTCTGATTTAGCTACATTTGACGCTATTGATGAAGAACAATTAAACGAATTGTGCGCATGGCTAGTTACCGTTATTTAGTTTTCCTAATTCTTTTTGTTGTTACATCCTGTGCTCAGGTTGGAACAATTACAGGTGGTGGTCCTGATGTCTCCGCGCCTAAACCGGTTGAAAAGGATGTTATGCCGTTAAACGGTTCTACCAATTTTGATGGAAATCATGTTGAAATGCCTTTTGACGAATTTTTTACAATTAAAAATGCTTCTGAAAACATTGTGATGATTCCCCCTCACGCTAGAATTAATGCCTCGTTTAAAGGGAAAAAATTATTATTAGACTGGGAAGACACATTACAGGAAAACACAACGTATGCTATCTATTTAAACAGAGCGATTCAAGATTTAACAGAATCAAACGACTCCATCATTCAATATGTTTTTTCTACAGGCGCTATTTTGGACACCTTGTCTTATACCGTTCAAGTTAAAGATGCTTGGTCTAATAAACCCATTGAAAAAGCGACCGTTATTCTATATGACTTGCAAACAAGTGAGCTTAAAAGTTTTGCTTCAACAAACTCTAAAGGTTTCGCTGAAATGAAATATTTGCGTGCAGGAGAATATTCAATCGCTATTTTTAAAGATTTAAACTCCGATATGGAGTATCAAGATCATGAACCTATTGCTTTTTCGACAGAAGATCAAATTACACTTTTAGAAAATAAGGTTGATAGTGTTCCTTATCGCTTATATACACCAGTGCTTGAACCTAAAATAACTACGAAAAAATTCGTTGGACCCAATTCCTATTTTATTGCAGCCAATCGTTCTTTACGAAACACTTCTTTTACAATTAACAAGGAAGAAATTAAAGCATCTGAATTAATATATCACACAAATGATAGTGTTCAACTATTTTGGAATACGGGGGGTGTTTCAAAAGCAGAAGTGATTGTTCAAAATGATTTTTTCCATGATACAATCTCTTTACGATATTCTGAAAAAACCACCAATGCACCTTTAATTCTTAATTCAAAAATTAGATCTAACACCTATGCACCAAGCGACACTGTTGCATTTGTACTTAACGACCTTATCACAGCTGTAGACACTTCATTGGTAGAAATTCAAAATTTAACAGATTCCCTACCTTTCAATAGCTATTCATATTCCATCGATAAAAACACGCTTTACTTTCACTTCGACAAACAAGAATTAACCCGAATGTCGTTCGAATTTAAACCAAATGCTATCCGTTCATTGCGTGATAGTTTAGGAACAGAAGAGTATATCATTACACTTAATCCGGAACGAAAATATGGTGTTATTGATTTGAATTTAAGCTACTATCAAACTCCTATTATTCTTCAAACGATAAAGGATGGCAAATTAATCAAGGAAACACCTATTCCTTCTCCTTCAGCATCTTATAAATTAAACGAATTGATTCCTGGACAATATACGTTTATCATTATAAACGATGAAAATGGCGATGGAACTTGGAATGTTGGAAACTATTCAACGCGCACTCAACCTGAAACACTTGATGTTTTTTCAACTCCTACAAAGGTTCGTGCAAATTGGGAGGTAGTTGTAGAATTAATCCCATCTGAATAACAATGAAATCTCCACTGAACAAGGCTTTTAGTGGTTGGAAAATTGTACTAGCAATTTCCATTGGTTTAGCCGTTTCAGGGTGGATGTTGTATTCCAGTTTATCTCAAGCTCACTTTGTAGAAACTACAACTGGAAAAGGCACGCATATCTGGTTTGACGCAAATCAAAATGGCAAGGTCGACTTCAGTGACCCAAATGAATTCATCCAAAATGAAAAAGGAGCGTATGTTAGAGAAACACTGACTTCAGTTCTTAAAAACATATCATGGACTTCTTCTGCTTTTATTTGGTTGGGAATCGCTGTATTGGCCATGATATTTCGTGACCTTTTTTACATCATTCGTATTCGATTATTGACAAAAAATAAACTCAGTTGGAAAGCAAGTACCTACGTAATTTTACTTTGGGAGTTTGCCTCGGCCCTGTCCCCTGGTGTCGTTGGTGGGTCAGCTGTAGCCATGTTTATTCTTAATCGAGAAACCATTCCATTTGGAAAGGCCACAGCCATCGTTATTATCACGGCATTCATGGATAACCTTTTCTTTGTGCTAATGATTCCACTGGTGTTTGTTTTTATTGATACTGCAACACTTTTTCCAAATACTGATGGCGCATCCCTAGTATTGAGCTGGTGGTTTTGGACTGGGTTCGGAATTATTTTTAGTGTTTGCTTATTGCTATATCTAACCCTTTTTTGGTTTCCAACTTTAGCGACACGTTTTCTTTTATTCATATTCAGAATTCCGTTTATAAAACGTTGGAAATTCATCGCTTTAGAATGGGGAAAAGACATTGAAAGATCATCAAAAGAGTTTCAAAAAGAGCCTTTTTCTTTCTGGGTAAAAGTGTTTGGAAGTACTTTTTTTAGCTGGATTTCAAGGTACTTTGTAATCAATGCGATTTTAAACGCCTTCCTTGAATTAGGATTTATAGACAACATTGTTGTACTCGGAAAGCAGCTTGTTTTATGGTTGTTTATGCTAGTGAGTCCCACTCCCGGAGGAAGTGGCGTTGCCGAATATGCTTTTAGTGAATTATTAGCTACTTTCAGTTCTTCAGCAGTTCTATTAACCGCATTGGCTTTATTGTGGCGATTAATCTCCTATTTCCCTTATTTATTTGTTGGAGCTATCGTTTTACCTTCTTGGATAAAGCGAACATCTAATTAAATCGCAACTTGTACGCAGATGTTCCCACAACAACGATAAGTACATAAACCAATTCCGGTAAAATAATAAACTGCGATAATGCCAAACAAAAACCACTTAACGCAATTATAGCAATTAAGGCCATAACGTGTTTTTTCCAAATCATTTCAATGTTTGCCTTACGAAAGACTCCAGGTAATAAAAATTCCATTCTAAACTGCATGTATCCAACTACAAACACTAAAGGAAAAAGAAGAACACCTTGTTTCACTCCCATTTCTTCATAATTCCAAAACGCAATTGCTTCGTGCTTAAAATTGATGTCTGGCTCTATAAACATCATTGAAAAATGGATCAGTGTGATCGATAAGAGAAAAGAGAAAAAACTTACAATACCCAATTTCAACCAAGCAGATCGATATTCTGCACCTTGACTTTTTACTATTTTATTTGATTTCAAATGGAGAAAAAACTCATCTGCTATCATATCAATAAAATAGAACAACAAGATAAAGTAAAGACTCCACTCCCACAAAAAGAAACCGCAAAGCGGAATCAAAGCATCACCAGCTAATTGAACATATTTAGGATTAATATTCATTATCTCATGCTATCAGCTTCCTTGCGAGAAAGTTCAAAGTCAGGGTTGTATTGTAGCGCCTTTGCAAAAGACTGAAGAGCTTTCGTTTTATCCCCCTGTTCTTTATAACAAAGTCCAAGGTTATGCCATGACTCTACATGTCTAGGTTCTGTTTTAAGCGCACTTTTGTAATAATAAATAGCACTGTCAATTTCATTCAATTCGAACTGTTTAATGTATCCTTGATGAAACAAACCTCTATTAATATAAAAATCTACAGTATCGGCTGCCATTTCGCGGTACAATTCTACTGCTCCATCTAGCTGGCCATGCATTTGTTTCGAAAATGCCAACTGGTATTTAATTTCTGTGTATTCTGGTTTTAACTCCATTGCTGTAGTAAAGTACTCTATGCAAAGCGGATCGTTTTCCGATTGATAAATTTGCCCTAGAAAGAAATATGCCTCAAAAAACTCTGGGTCCTGTTGAATTGCTGTTTGATAAGACGATTTAGCTAATTCCATATTACCAATTTGACGGTAAGTCGTTCCTTTCAGCACATATGCATTTCTATACTTAGGATCAATTCTCAACGCTTCATTCACATATTGAAATGTCTTATCGAAATCTTGCTGATAGCTATAAGTTGCTGCCAAACCAATCAATGCACGAATATTTTTTGGTTGTTTTTTGACTACTACTTTATAATTATATTGTGCTGTTGCAACATCTTGAAAGGTTCTTGTTTCACGGTTATTCAATACTTCCGCATATAACATTCTTGCTTCAACATTATTTGAGTCTATTCTAAATGCCTTTGCCGCATCATTCATGGCAACATCATATCCATAACGATCAAACTCTAGGTTTCCGCGCTCTAATAATAAATCTACACTATCTGGAAACTGAACAATTAGACTATCTAAGTTTCTAGGCCCTTCTGTTACAACATCGGTTGTTTCATCACAACTAACAAGGCCTAACATCAAAACAGATGCTGTTAAAAATATTTGAATTGAAAATCTCATAAATACAAATTTATTCGAATTTTTCACACTCTTGTCAACCAATGAGTATATCTGTTCAACTGATTAGTAAACCAAGCGAATCTTTTCTAAAAAAATGGTAACTTTGAATTATGAAAAATTGGAAAAAAATAGTCCTCGTTTTCGCAGTATTGATGTTAACAGATCTTGCTTTTGGTCAAGGTTGTTCTCAATGTAAATTATTAGCAGAACAAGGAAGTGAACTTGATGAAGCTTCTTTTGGGTCGAACATTAATTATGGTATCCTTTACCTTATGGCAATGCCGTACATTATCATCTTCTTTCTTTTTAGAAAAAAGATTGTTCAATTCATTAAAAGTAAACTTAACAAAGCCGCTTAGAACTTTCTTGCTCTTGTTTTAAAGAGCGAATGATCAAGGTTTGTATAGGCCAAGGAGAATTCTAATGAACCTCCACTATTTGCTCTTCGGAGTGTTGACACAGTTACGTCATAAGATATTCCAAAGTGAAACCCTTTCCAATCCAACACGACAGTTGGAATTATAGCGTCTTTAAATCTTGCATAACACCCTATTCCAATAAAGGCATCTGTAGTATTTCCAGTAATTTTAGTTGCGTTCGAAAAACGGTATTTCATTATTAAACCCAATAAACTTTCATAATGTCCACCTTGAACAAACTGAACAAAGTTAGCTTCAATACCTAAGGGCTGACCAACAAAATCTGCTTCAATACCGATATTACCCACATACTTTCTATGTAAATGATCTGAAGAACCGTCTACATATTTCATTTTTGGTTGATTCAAATGAAACCCTGCCAACCCAAATTTAAACTTAAAGTCGTTATTTCTTGAAAAGGAATTTTGACCACCATCAAACACATAATAAATACCTGCAGAAGCATCCATATAAGTAAACGAGCTTAAGGTGTTTTGTTCACCGCTATTGATGATAGGATTAAACGTAGACCCATCCCATTGATTCATAAAGGTTACTCCTCTTAAATCCGCTTTCCTTGAACCAAATCCACCCTGAACACCAGCCGAGATAATATGTCCAGAACGACCCATTGGAAGAATTCCGCTTAAGGTTAAAGAACCAGCTTGGTTTCCAAAGTTTGAATCCCCACCAATATCATTAAAAAACTGAATCCCAAGTCCTAAGTGAGCTTTATCATTCAAGTGACTTTTCCCAATATTTACATCCGCAGAAATAGCCGTTGTCATGAATTGAGTTTGCGCACCAAGCCATTGATTACGGTGATTGATTGTTGCTCTTTCCCAACCATCAAAAACACCTGCGGCTCCTGGGTTAATGAATAATGGTGTTTGAGAAGATTGAGCAAAATGTAAATCTTGCGCGGTTGCCGAAACACTCAGTATTATACTTGCTATTACAACTGTTATCTTCTTCATCTTACTTCACTAAAGTTATGTTTCCTGATCTCAACTCACCCTCTCCATTATCATAAATAGCTTCCAATACATACGGATAAACCCCCGCATTTAAAGGTTGACCATTAAATGTACCGTCCCATTCAAATCCTTTATCGCTTGCTACGAAAATTCGATTTCCCCAGCGATCATAAAGTGAAAAAGAAAATGATAATACATCTTTTCCTACGATAATTGTGTATGTATCGTTGTTTCCGTCTTCATTAGGAGAAAAACCAGTCGGTATATGAATACCATTCACACAATCAACACCTCCACCATTCGGACTACAAGCATCCAGAGGATTTGATCCGTTATCTACCTCTTCACCATCTGGAATACCATCGCCATCTGTATCAGGATTGTTAGGGTCTGTACCTAAAGCACCCTCTTCAGCATCAGTTAACCCATCGCCATCTGTATCTATTTGACATGCTACATCAGAGTCATCCGGGTCACAAGGGTTGAAAGGGTCTGTTCCGTTAGCAATTTCATCTGCATCTAAGAATGTATCACCATCACAGTCAGAACCCGCGGTATTTGGTAAAGTCATTGAAGCCACTAAATACGAACATGGATCGTTAGGATCCGTTCCATCTATAATTTCTTGAGTATCTTCTACACCGTCATCATCTGCATCTAAATCTGGACCATCTAAAATAAAGATTGCTGTTACACTGTCAGGCGCCGTTAATGTAATTCCATTGGTATCCATTGTAATCGCATTCGTCATAGGACCAACAACATATTCCCAATGATCAAATATATAGCCGGGTTCTGGTGTGGCAATCGTTAACGTTTCTATTCCACCATAATAAGAAGTTGTCCAAGGGTAAGTTGGAGCCCACACCGAGTTTACTTTAATCGTGCCTGATGCAACAGGATCAACATCAAACGTTACATCATACGGTCCTTCTAAATCGTAACAATCAATTAACCCTTGTTCAAGAGCTAAACAACGTTGATCAATAAAATCTCTCATTGCTTGAACATTCGCTTGCCATCCTGCAACAGAACCACCCCAACGATTAACTTGTCCTGTCATTTCTGGAGTTAGAATATTCACCATGCTATCTAAAAGGTTATTCATATAATCGCAAGAAAAATGAGTGTTTACCAAATCAATATAGCGCGTAACGTAATATTGTTCTACTTCTGGATTCTCTGCGATTAACTTCTCTAAAATATCTGTGTGTCCTTGACCTCCTGGATCTGGCAGGTTCTCTGCATTACACGGATCAGCATTCGCTGAAGGGTCTGGAATACCTGTATAATTTGTATAATGTCCAAAAGTTGCATCCATATCCCAAAGTGTATATCTCCACTTCTTCTTTTGACCGGCAGGATCCATTCCTCTCCACCAAGCAGTATTCCAGTTTAACCAATCCTGATTTACAACATAAGAATTAAACATAAAATAATCACAAAGTGAAGCCCATTTCAACTGCGACTTTACGTAATCAAAATTTGGTCCTGGGGCCATATTATTGGTCATAATAAAGTTTACTAAAGCATCCCAATCGGACTGTGCATTTGGAGCTCCATACTCTTCCCAAGTACCACCCCATGTTTTTAGATACTGTAAATTGAATTTATCCTGTTGGTAGTAATATTTTGTATAATCATGATCATCCGCTTTTTCACGAATTTCATAAACTCCCCAATACTGCCCATTTAAATAAACAACTGCAGGCCTCCAAGTTCTTTCATCCAGTAACATATCTGCGCGAATAGACAAGGTATGAACAAATGGATCTCTAATGTGAGCACCTCCTGGCTCAAATGGGTAATTATCACTTGCTCCTGGTTTTAAAATTACACGTTGAAAATTGTCTCTTGATTTCTCCGGAAAAATTTGATGATCCAATCCATCCGTATAACCAAACTGATCTCTCATGATAAAATCAAACCCTCTTTGATCGTATGCCCATGAGTCATTACCATGTTTATTAAAGTCACCATCTCCCTCATCGATGAACATACCATTTTGCTCAAACAACTCAAAAGAACCTATCTTATTTGGATTAGAACCCCATCCGCCTTGATTACCATTGGCAACAAGATCATATAATTCAGTTCCACATACTGAAACGACAGGCACCGTATGTGTCACCCCAATAAAATAGGAGTTTGTTTCTACAAAGCTTGGCTCATATGTACCAAAAGCGGCTGCTCTAATAACAGTTGTAGTGCTCACATTAATTGGACCGCTATACACTGTTGATGTGGCATTAGGTAAAGAACCATCAATTGTATAACGTATTGTTGCGCTTGCATTAGCACAAGTAATTGTAACGTTTTGAGGACCTGCATAAAACCCTGGTGTTAAACTCATAACAGGTTTCGGTTCATAAAAGTTTTGTGCTCCTACATTAGCAGCACCAGGAGTTGGAGTAGTAAATAATTTCCAATCTGCCGCTCCATTTGTTGACCTACCCACTGAGTGATCTTTTTTAGTCAGATTCACAATTTTTATTGAATCGATCACATTTCCGAGGTTGTTCGCTAATATTATCCAATCGTTTTGCGTTTGTTTTAATGTAAAATTTGGATGAAGCTCTCCTCCCATTGTAGTGTTTCGCCCTGAACCAACCACCATCAAGTAACCATTTGCTGGAATCGTACCACTTGGAATTTGCCACTTAGTTAAATTCGAAGCTTTATCTGAAAGAAAGTATCCGGTTAAATCAACCGCTGCAGCAGTTCCATTATAAATCTCAACCCAGTCTTCATTTTCTCCAAAGGCATCTGTGTGATGATTCATATTCGAACACGAATACTCATTAATAACCAATTGGGAATAGGCCTGATTAACTATAAAAATAGAACAGACTAAAAATGCAATTTTGAATAAAAAAGTGCGTTTCATGGTGTGTAGTTTAAATTGAGTTAAGCGCTTTGTGAACAGCTTATTTACTCAATATTAAGGATTTTAAAACAATATTGTATATTCGTAACGTATAAACTGTACAAATGGTTGTATTGCTAGTACAGATTAACACTTAAAAATTTCATCTAAAAACATTAATTATGAAACTTCTTTTTTCTCTTGTTCTAACTGGTTTGGTTTTAACTGGTTTTAGTTCTTGTAAAAAGGTTGAAGGTCCTGGAGGAGCAGCAACAATTAAAGGAAAGTTATTGAAAGAAAAAACAATTGCCGGACAAACATATTATTACGATGCTGCCGATGAAGATGTATATCTTATTTATGGTAATGAAGACTCATTCTACGATGACGACATTAAAACATCGTATGATGGAACGTTTGAATTTAATTATTTAGAGGAAGGAAATTACCAATTCTTTGTTTATTCAAAATGTACATCTTGTTTAAGTGGTGACACTGTTTTAATTCAAGATGTTGTAATCTCTGATAAAAAAGAAGTGGTTGACTTAGGGACAATAATTATTGAATAATGAGGAAATTAACATTACTTATTTTTCTTGTTTTTTCTTTGTTTTCTAAAGCTCAAGATGAGTTTATGATTTGGACTGAGATTGGGGCAAAAGGGAAAATTACCAAAGACCTAGGATGGAATGCGGATATAAATACACGTTTTGTTCCCGGTGTAGAAACATTTTTTCCACAGGTAGGGCTTTCCTATAAGGTTACAAAGTGGTTTAAACCATCCATCGAATACCGTTTTATTATTGATAAAAACAAATACGGTAATTATAAGTCATCCAGTAGATTAAATTTTAATCTTGCGTTTAAGCATGATGTAAAAAGGTTCTACGGAAGTTTAAGGGTTCGTTATCAATCTAGCTTTAACAAAGTGAACTCTGAAGAATACGACGGTGATTTTGATCAGGCTTTTCGATTTAAACCAGCAATCGAATATAAGATTAGAAAAAGTAGGTTCATTCCAGGTGTTAGTGCAGAATGGTTTTTAAATCCAGCTTACGGTCCAAACCGTGGAATTACAAAAATTCGTCTAGCTGCAGGTACTAAAATTGAACTAAAAGGACCTCATGAAATTTCGGTTAAGTATCAAATTGATAAAAAGCTTAGAAATTACAGCGCAGGAATGCGTCATGTTGTTTCGTTGGGCTACGGATATAAATTTTAAACTACTTTGTTGTTTTCTCAACACGAAAACCAAGGTCTAATACTTGATCAATTTCAGATTCTGTAATTCCCTGTTCAATTGTAAAGGTGTATTTTCCTTTTAGAGGTAGTTTTCTACTTTTAAAGTACAGTGGTGTTTCAACCACCGTACCTGTTTTATTTCCTACCCAAGAACCATCAGCATTCGCAATCATAATTTCAAATGGTTCTCTTGCTGAGGTTCCATCTGGTGATTCCGTTTTCATGAAAATCCATAAATTATTGTATTTATAGTCTGTTGTCGTACGAAGAGATAACGTAAAATCATATTCCATGTTGACATCTTGAATATCAACAGTATACTCCGGTTTTACGTCTTGATTCCATGTTTTCCCCTCGAAAGAATACACTTTTTCAAATTCCGGTTGATCTCCACATGAAGTAAAAATTAACCCCAACATTAAGACAAATACACTAATCTGCTTTCTCATTATTGTTCGATGGTTTTGGTTTATTTGGTCTCCTTCTTCGATTGTTTTGCTTTGGTTTTGCTGAACCTTCCGGATTGCTATTCGGATTTGGTTTAGCATTTTGGTTTGCCTTTTTAGGTTGACCACCTTTATTATTAGGAGTCGGTTTTGGACTATTAGCCTTTTGTGGAGCCTTTCCTTTATTGTTTGGGTTTGGTCCTTTACCCTTAGGTTTAGCGTTTGGATTACCTTTTTTAGGCTGTCCATCACGATTATTCTTAGGTTGACCTGGTCTATTCCCTTTATTTTGATTATTCCCTGCTTTTCTCGCAGGACGTTTTTTCTTCTTCTTTTTAAACGCGTGCTCAAAACGATTTAAACTATCCTGACCAACAACATTTGTGTAATCTGGCTCGTCAACCTCAATGATTTCCATGAAATCTTTTAAGTCTGCTGGCTTCTTACCTTCTTTATTCATTCTTATAACCTCACGAACTCGTTCAGGCTTCATTGGAATCAAACCTGACGCGAAGTCGCCTTCGTAAGCATAAGACATCTCTTGTTTAAAAACATCTGTCTTTATATGAATCGCAGTACCTTTTTCAGTGCGTAATTTCAAGTCTCCTTTAGGGAAAGCCTTCATCGCATCAAGATACATGTCTAGCTCGTAATTTAAACAACATTTCAACTTACCGCATTGTCCGGCTAGTTTTTGAGGGTTTAATGAGAGTTGTTGATAACGTGCTGCCGAAGTAGAAACTGATCTAAAATCCGTTAACCAAGTTGAACAGCAAAGCTCACGACCGCAAGAACCAATTCCACCTAATCGCGAAGCTTCTTGTCTTGAACCAATTTGGCGCATTTCAATACGAATTTTAAACTCATCCGCCATATCGCGAATTAACTGTCTAAAATCCACACGTCCTTCAGCCGTATAGTAGAAAGTAGCTTTTGTTAAATCCGCTTGGTATTCAACATCAGATATTTTCATTTGCAAACCAAGGTTTACAGCAAGTGTTCTTGATTTATACATCACTTCTTTTTCCAAAGAGCGTGCACGAATCCACTTGTCTATGTCCTCTTGTTCAGCAATTCGCTTAATTTTCTTTGCTTCCATAGGTTTAAACCCAGGAGCTTTTTTCTTGACTTGTATTCTAGCGAGTTCACCAACAACAGAAACCACTCCAACATCGAGTCCGGGAGACCCTTCAACTACTAAAACATCACCGGCTTGAAGCGCAGTGCCTTTTGTATTTCTGTAGAATTCTTTTCGGCTATTTTTAAACCTAACTTCTACTATATCGTATGGAGCTTGACCGCTTGGTAACGAAACGTTTGCCAACCAATCATAAACTTCTAATTTATTGCAACCGCCAGAACTACAAGTACCATTGTTTTTACATCCGTTTGGAGTTCCTACTCCACAATTGGTACAACCCATTCTAACTTACTTTGTGATAAAAATACGCATTATATTCGAAGGTGCGTAACTTGGTGTTCACGAACAATTAACCTTAGAATGTTTAAAGAATTCTCTGCTGAAATTAATTAAGCAGCATGAATATATCTCATGACTTGAAAACACAAATTCGTAAATAATATTTTACTGTTTGCATTACGTTCAATATGATAATGCGCATCGTTAAACGTTTTCATGAAATCGATGATATTATTTCCAGTAATGAATTTTGAAAAGTTCTGTAGAAACTTATCCTCATCGTCAGAAACCTTCGTTAAATGATCTTCAGTATAATTTCTTAACATACTTTGACGAAACATATGAAGCGCATATTTTAAAAACACTTTTTGATGCTCGTTACTAGTAGCTGAAATTGACTCTGCCCAAGCCATCATATCGAGTACATTTTTTTTATAACAGACCCGCATTAACTCAATAAAAAGCGTTTTATTTTCATCTTGTTCCACATGATCCCCTAAAAACTCAAATGCTTCTATTAGATCCCCATCTACACGAGCCGAAACACTATCAGCAATAGCTGAGGATAACTTTTTCTCTGAGCGTAAATACAAACTCATAGGGTCCATTTGAATTCTAGGAACTGTAACTATTTGAGTACGAGAAAGAATTGTTTGTAGCATTTTATCCGAAGATTCAGCAATCAAAATAAACAGCGTTTTTTGCGGTGGCTCTTCTAAAATTTTCAGCAGCTTATTTGCGCAAGTCGTATTCATTTCCTCCGGCATCCACATCATTAAAACTTTATACCCTCCCTCGTATGACCTTAGGGTAAGTTTTTTAATGATTTCCTGACTTTCATCTTTACTTATAATCGGTTTACGCTCCTTAACATCAATTTTTTTAATCCAAGTATTCAAATCGAAATAAGGATTCTCAGCGATCTGCGCTCTCCATTCCGGTAATAATCGATCAGAAACTTTACTAATAGTTTGAACAGAAGGAAAAGAAAAATGTAAATCTGGATGTTGCAATTTTTGTACTTTCTGACAAGACACACATTCACCACAACTATCTGTGGGTTGTTTATTTTCACAAAACAAATACTGAACAAAGGCAAGTGCTAAGGGCAGTCCACCATAACCGGGTTTTCCAATAAACAATTGAGCATGACTCACCTTCTCATGGTTGATTTCATCAATCAAATGAGCCTTTAAATTTTTCTGTCCTATTACCTGCGAAAAAAGCATGGCATAAAAGTACTCGAAAATTTGGACTTATTTTTGCTTATAACAGTTGTTCAAATATGAATTCATTATATTTAGAGTTCAATAAATCAAAGAAAAATGAAAAAGGTTTACGTATTAGTTTCTATAGCATTGGCTTCTTTTGGGTCATTTGCTAATCAACCAGAAACAACTATCTCAATAGAAAACATTGCCAAGGAAGGTGTTGGTGTTACTATTTCAGTAAAAAATGGAGAAACTCCGGTAAAAGGTGCTTTAGTAAAAATCGTTGCTGAACGAATGGTTATTGGAGCAGCAA
>JBFHHS010000046.1:0-16301 GCA_041596895.1 Crocinitomicaceae bacterium
CCTCCAACTTGACCTTGGAAATCGTGTTGTTTTATTTTAATAAAAGGATCATTAAAATCTTGTGATGCATCTTCTTGAGATTGCAAATCGGTAGAATATTGAGCCCCAATTAAAGCATACGCTGCAAAGTTATTTACACGTAATGTTCTGAATTGAAACATCAAAGGAAAATCTAAATTGGTTGAATTAATGCGTTCTTCATTAAAGAAATCATTCTCCAAATCGTCTGGATCTTCAAATTGATAAGTTAAAACACGTTCTTGAAAAGATAAGGTTGGAATTAACCTCAATCTTACTACTGGCGTTCCCAATTTTAGAGTTGACACAATACCAACTTGACCACCGGGAGAAGACTTTACGTTCAACGACTTCAAACCGTAATCTGTGTAGGCATTTGGTTTTTGAATCAAAGTAAATGTAGAAGTATTCGCTCCTAACATAAAACCGAAATGAATTGTTTTTTCATCAAAACGTCTATAATTCTGAGGTTTTTCCCTTTGCGAGAAACCATCAAAAACGATAAAAAAGATGAAGAATAGTACTAACCTCATAGAACTAGAAACGCTATGTAAAAACTGATATTGCATTGAATGCCTTAAATCAAATTATTTGATACCCGAATAAATTGTTGCTATTCCACCCGACACCAATTGACTCTTAATGTCTTTATACCCCACTTTCTTCATAATATCAATGAAATCTTGTCCTTCTGGAAATGCTGCAACAGATTCTGGTAAATACTCATACGCGCGTTTATCTTTGGAGATAAACTTCCCAAAAAACGGAATCATATATTTCGAGTACAATCCGAACAACTGTTTAATTGGAAACTTTTTTGGTTTAGAGAATTCTAAAATAACTGCTTTTCCTTCTGGCTTAAGCACTCGCAACATATCTGTAAGTCCTTTCTCAAGGTTTTGATAATTACGAACACCAAACCCCACAGTTAAACCATCAAAATAGTTAGTTTCGAACGGCAATTCTTCTGAGTCCCCAATATGCATTTTGATGATGTCGTCCACACCTTTTTTCTTCATCTTCACTTTTCCTACATCAAGCATTCCTTGTGAGATATCCACACCAATAACTTCATCTGGATTTAATTTTAAAGCTGCAATAGCAAAATCGCCTGTTCCGGTGGCAATATCTAAAATTTTCTTCGGAGCAACTTCACCAAGAATTCTAATTGCCTTTTTTCGCCATATTTTATCAATACCTAAAGACAAAAAATGATTTAAAAAGTCATAACGCTTTGAAATATTATTAAACATTTCTGCTACTTCTTCTTTTTTTGAAGTTGACTCGTTATTGTATGGTTTTACTACTTTTTGTTCTGACATAATCTAACCCACCATCGTATGGCCTTTCGGGTATTTATAATTTTTACTAATCACTCTCTTACCTACTAAATAGGCCAATGTCAATGTTCCAACACGACCGATGAACATGGCAATAATCAATACGACTTTACCCACTCCGCTCATTTCTGCTGTCATACCTGTTGATAGTCCTACTGTACTCGCGGCAGAAACATGTTCAAAAACGATATCCATAAAATCGTAGCGACCACTTGCCAATAAATCGGCTTCAGAAATCGCTAAAACAAATGGCCCTATTATATTTCCCAAGATGAAGAACAAGAATATCGCATAGGCTTTTAATACGGTATCATTTGGAATCGTTCTTTTAAATAATTCGGTATTCGGTTTCCCTTTAATTGTTGAAATTAATGCCGCCCACATAATTGCAAAGGTTGATGTTCGAATACCCCCACCTGCAGAACCGGAGGAGGCACCAATAAACATTAGGAATAGAAAAACGATGATAACAGGCATCGATAATGCCGCAGTGTCCACCACATTAAACCCTGCATTTCTCGTAGTCATTGACTCAAATAAGGCCGTGATTACTGCTCCTAGCGCTCCTTTTTCCGAAAGCCCGTTATTCCATTCAAAAAGGATAAAAATAATTGCTCCAAAGGCTAAGAGTCCTAGTGTAAAATAAAGCGAGATTTTTGTTCCAAAATCAATCGTTTTCCACGGCGTTTTCATTCGCTCTCGCAATCGTTTAATTTCGAATAAATCAAAAACATAGATCATTCCGAATCCCCCAAAAAAGAACAGAATAAAAATGATTGTATGCACAAACGTGTTGTTAATCACATCAGGATGCATCAAACCACCTTCCAAGGTGGAAAGACCAGCGTTATTAAAACCTGAAATTCCATGAAAAACAGATTGAAAAAATCGTTCTCCAGTATCTGCAAATACGCCGTCATTACCAAAACCAATAAACAACAAAACAATTCCAATAACTTCAATTGTAGTAGCCCAAATCACAATCTTTGCCAACATATTTCCCGCTTTCAAGATTGAATCACTATTCACAAAATCTTCAATAACCTCATGATATTTAATACCAACACCAAACTTGGCTACAACTAACATTAACGCTCCAAATGCAATGGTATTCAATCCTCCGAGCTTGATTAAAATAAGGACAATCATTTGTCCCTTAAATGTTAAAGTATTGGCTACATCAATAGTCGACAACCCAGTTACACTTACGGAGGACATTGATAAGAACAACGAGTCAATAAACCCCATTCCTCCTTCGATTCGTGACATTTCAGGTAACATCAAAAGCAATCCTCCCAACAAGGTCATCATTGCAATTGAAATAGTAAAGAGCCAGCCTGGATGGATTTTCATCCAAGGCTTAAAATTTCGCTGTTTAAACAAGTTATTTAAGAGAATAATAAAGACAAACAACTGAACGAAAATCATGGAAAAAGCCCCAAAGTCTTCAAAACCAATCGACGCAAATATTGGCTCTATAATCATGGTTCCGAACATGTTATAGGCTATCCCTTCAATTAAAAGAAGTGAAACTAAAATCCCTTCAAACCAATTATTACGAATAAATGTAGGAGGATGAAAGTCAAAAAATAATTTGACGAAGTATCTAAAAATATAGAACCCAAAACTAACCTCAAGAATGGTGAAGCAAACTTTCTCTGAGAAATCAGAGAGCTGGAAACCATAATAATAAACAAGTGTGCTAATAGCTGTTAAAGAGACAAGAATGTTCATTACCGTCAAAACTCCCAACACCTTTGGTTTGGCATCGTAAATCAGAAGGTTAACCTTTTCTCTAAACGCTTTTATATTCATCGAAGAACCAATTTTTGAACTTCACTTTTCAACTGTTCTCTATCCACGGGAACCACTCCACTCTTTTCACACACGAGTCCCCCAGCAAGGTTTGCGATTTCTGCCATTAGACTTGGATTAAGTCCTACGGTTAAACACAAAGTGGCTACAGAAATGACAGTATCTCCAGCACCGCTGACATCAGATATATTTCTGATATGTGCTGCTATGTAATCTTTTTCAGCTTCTTTTTTCACAAAAACACCGTGTTCTGAAAGCGTCACAAAGCTGATTGTATTATTTAACTTTTGCTCAAGTAAATCTATTGCATTTTCGAAAGCGGGCCTATCAAGAACATCAAAATCAATATTCAACCCTTCTTTCAATTCCTTGAGGTTTGGTTTGAATAACGTTACATTTTGATAAGCAAAAAACTGATCTTTTTTAGGGTCAACTGTAACAATGATATTGTGTTTATTACATAAAGATACAATCTCATGAATAACACGTTCCGTCAATAATCCCTTATTGTAATCTTCAAAAATAACGGCATCAATGTTCTGTCCAATCATAGACCGGACATGCTTGATAAACTCTTCTTCTTCTTGCTCAGTCAACAATGAAATTGACTCTTCGTCGATACGCAGTAACTGTTGATTATTACCAATAACACGTGTTTTAATTGTCGTTTCTCTATTCGAATTCCTTAAAATCCCTTCACTTGACAATTCGCGTTTAGCAAGAAGCATGTCGAATTTATCTGCCCCAAAATCGTTACCTACCATGGCACACAATATTGGTTCAGCACCAAGAGCCAATAAATTTAAAGCAACATTTGCAGCACCACCCAATCGATCTTCACGCTTTTTCAAATTGATAATTGGCACTGGAGCCTCAGGACTCACTCGTGTCACGCTACCTCTTAAATAAGCATCAATCATTACATCTCCTATGACAAGGACACGCTTCTTGGTGAACTCTTCAAATATTGCTTCTGCTGTCATTTAGTTTAATTTTTCCAAAGCAATTTTGATTCTACTCATTGCTTCGGTAAGTGTTTCTTCTGATGCTGCATATGAAATTCGAATACAATTTGAATCTCCAAAGGCCTCTCCAGTTACTAGTGCTACGTTGGCATGTTCTAAAAGATACATACACATATCACTACCCGTTTCGATTGTCATTCCATTTGCACTTTTACCAAAGAAAAATGAGATGTCTGGAAAAACATAAAACGCTCCTTCCGGAACATTTGCTTTTACACCTTCAATTTTTTCCAAAGCATCTAAAACCAATGCTCTTCTACTTTTGAATGCACCAATCATATCTTTCAATACTGCAGGATCCGCATCCATAGCAGCAATTGCCGCCTTTTGTGTAATTGAACAAGTACCAGAAGTAAATTGACCTTGCATTTTCGTGCACGCATCAGCAATTTGCTTACTTGCTCCGATATAACCCAAACGCCAACCTGTCATTGCCCAAGCTTTGGACACACCGTTCACTGTTACTATTTGCTCAAACACATCATCAAATTGAGCTAAACTCGAATGTTTTGATGTGAAATTAATATGTTCGTAAATCTCATCACTTATCACGACAAGGTTTGGATATTTCTTAATGACATCCGCCAAACCTCTTAACTCCTCAGTACTATATACCGACCCCGTTGGATTACAAGGTGTTGAAAACATCATCATTTTTGTTTTCGGTGTAATAGCTGCTTCTAATTGCGCCGGAGTGATTTTAAAATCGTTTTCTATTCCAGCGTTAACAATTACTGGAGTACCTTCTGATACTTTTACTATTTCAATGTACGAAACCCAATAAGGAGCAGGAATAATTACCTCATCACCATTATTGATAATACTCATAACCACGTTTGCTAATGATTGTTTAGCACCTGTTGAAACTACAATTTGATTTGCATTATAATTCAATCCATTATCACGTTTGAATTTTCTAGAGATTGCTTCTCTTAAATCGTCATATCCAGGAACCGGAGTGTACGTAGTGAAATTATCCTTCATTGCTTGTACAGCAGCGTCTTTAATAAACTCTGGAGTATGAAAATCTGGCTCACCTAGACTTAAAGAAATCACATCTTTACCTTCGGCACGTAGCTCTCTACTTTTTCTTGACATTGCAATGGTAGCAGATTCTTCCATCGCATTTAATCTATCTGATAATTCAATCATAATATGAAAAAAACTAGTTTAAGGTACAAACTTAACCATAAAGACTAAAAAAGCATCAATAGTATAGTTTAAAATCATCCTTTATTTCAAAAAGTGATTGTGAATAAAATAAACCTTCCAAAGTCAGTTAGACCGCCAATTAAACGTAATTTCGCATGAAATATGAAAGACGAAAAATTCATCGACATAGAAAAGCTAATCGCGAGTAAAAACCCGAAGGCTTTAAAGCGTATGCCTCGATTTTTAATCAAGTACCTAAAACGTATCTTGAATCAGGACGAAATAAATGCTTTCATTCTTGCAAACAAGGAAAAAGAAAACGGTGACTGGTGCCAAGCTGTCGTTGAATACATGAACATAACCGTTGATGTTAAAAACCTTGAAAATATTCCAAAAGAAGGGAAAATTGTAATTGCTATGAACCACCCTTTAGGAGGAATGGATGCTATGATTTTGGTTTCTGCTTTACGTGGACATCGAGAAGATTTGAAGTTTATCGTGAACGATTTACTTCTAGGACTTGAAAATATGCGCGGAATGTTTGTTGGTGTAAATAAGCATGGAAAAAACAAAGGCTCTATACGCGAGCAAATCTCAACTTTATTCCAATCTAATGAAGCGGTCTGTATTTTTCCTGCAGGACTAGTCAGCAGAAAACAAAAAGGTGAAATAAAAGACCTGATCTGGAAAAAAACATTCGTATCCTATTCAAAAGAATTTGATCGAACAATTATTCCGATATACATTGAAGGTGGACTTTCAAATTTCTTCTATAGATTGGCACGTTTACGTAAATTCCTTGGGATCAAAGCAAATATTGAAATGCTCTATCTATCCAATGAATTGTTTAAGCAACGAAATAAACATATGAAGTTTGTTGTTGGTAAGCCAATTGAACGGTCATTTTTAATGGAAAACGATGACGATAAAGAATTAGCTCAATTAATAAAAGAACAAGTTTACGAACTTCGAAACGAATTGTAATATGGAACAGATTATTGAACCTATAGATAGATCTATCCTACTCAAAGAACTTAGTAAGGATCGTTTTTTAAGATATACTCGAAAAGGTGGCAACGAGATATATTCGGTCAACATTCACAACGCACCAAATGTGCTGCAAGAAATAGGGCGATTAAGAGAAGTTACTTTCAGACATTCTGGAGGGGGTACAGGTTTGTCCGTTGACTTAGATGATTTCGACACTTCTGAAAACTGTTACCAACAATTAATCGTCTGGTCACCAGAAGACCAGGAAATTGTTGGTGGATATCGATACATCTTGTGTAAAGATGTAATTGGAGACAACAACAACATTGCATTAAGTACAAGTCACTATTTCAAATTTACAGAACGTTTTATCAAGGATTATTTACCAAATACAATTGAATTAGGCCGAAGTTGGGTACAGCCAAACTTTCAACCTTCTGTAAATCCTAGAAAAGGACTTTTTGCATTGGACAACATTTGGGACGGCTTAGGCGCAGTCGTACTTCACCATCCGGAAATAAAATATTTCTTTGGTAAAGTAACTATGTATCCTACCTATAATAAAGAAGCACGTGACTTTCTATTAAATTTCATGCATCATTACTTCCCGGATAACGAGCAATTAATGACTCCTCATCATCCACTTATTCAGAACTATGACAAGGAAGCTTATGATAAATTGATTGAAGGTCTTGATTTTAAAGAAGGTTTTAAAGTCTTGAATGCATTTGCGAAAGAACGCGGGGAATTTGTCCCACCACTGGTAAACATATACATGAACCTCTCTCCAACAATGAAGACATTTGGAACGGCGATCAATCCAGATTTTGGAAATGTTGAAGAAACCGGCATCCTTGTATGTTTTGAAGACATCTACCAAGAAAAGAAAGATCGATACATGACATTTTAATCGAACGAATAAAAAAAGGGCTCCAATGAATGAAGCCCTTTTTTTTGTTTAAAACTATTGTCTAGTAATGCACAACGATATCATGCTTATCTATCATCTTCCTTAGGTTAATCAATGCATATCGCATTCTTCCGAGTGCAGTATTGATACTTATGTCTTCTAAGTCGGCAATATCTTTAAACGACATTTCCTTAAAGATTCGCATTTTTAATATATCACGTTGCGAAGTTGGTAAATACTCAATCAAATCAACCATTTGCGACTCTAGCTCTTCACGCATCATACCTTCATGTGCATTCTCGTCATCCAATTTTAGCGTATGGAAAATATTAAAATCATCACGTTGACTCGACGACTCTGAAATCATTCTAACTTTGTTTGCTTTCCTAAAGTAATCTATCACCAAGTTGTGTGCAATACGCATTGCCCATGGCAAAAACTTACCTTCTTCGTTATATGAACCTGCTTTAAGCGTGTTTACAACTTTAATAAATGTATCTTGGAATATATCCTGTGCTAGTGCGCTGTCTTTAACTTTCATGTAAACAAAACGGTAGATTTTTTCTTTGTGACGCAATAATAACGTCTCAAAAGCTTTTTCATCTCCATTAATGTACAAGTTGACTAACTCGCGGTCTTCGAAATTCTTCATCTTCATAGCCATAACTTACTGTTTAAGTAGCTTAATCGTAATAAAATCAAACTGTGTTTAAGAGTAAAATTATGCTATAGGCACCGCGTTTTTAAATGAGTAATTAGCTACCAATATACAACTTCTATTTGAAATACCAAATTTCAAGTAAAAGAAAAGTAACATATCCTCTATAACGTGACACAACAAATAAAGGTTGGGTAAAAAATGAATCTTTTTTCTTCTATTCCCCATTTTCATATTAACTTTAGGCTGAATCTCCCATACAATAAAGGAAAGTCATGCAGAAGCATATCGAAATAAAAGGTGCAAGAATGCACAACCTGAAGAATATTGACGTGAAAATTCCACATGGAAAATTTACAGTAATTACAGGATTATCTGGATCCGGAAAATCTTCACTTGCTTTTGATACACTATTTGCAGAAGGACAAAGACGTTACATCGAGAGTCTATCATCTTATGCGCGACAGTTCCTAGGGAAGTTAAACAAACCAGAAGCAGATTACATCAAAGGAATAGCTCCGGCGATTGCAATAGAACAAAAAGTTACTTCGAATAATCCTCGATCTACTGTAGGAACGAGTACAGAAATATACGATTATCTGAAAGTCATTTTTTCTCGTATCGGTAAAACCATCTCTCCCATTTCAGGAAATGAAGTTAAAAAACACAGTGTTACAGACGTTATAGATTTATTACGCAATCTTGAAACTGGTAGTAAATGTTTAATTCTTGCTCCACTTTCGGGATTTGAGAGTTATGGCGTTGAACGACAACTTGAAATATTAAAGCAACAAGGATATGTTCGACTTTTCCTAAACGATGAAATGCTATTAATAGAGGATGTAATTGCTAAAACTCCGAAAGGAATTGAAAAAGCGTATTTAATTATTGATCGCATTAGCACAGACTTTAGTGACGAAGATAATATTTCAAGGTATGGCGATTCGATTAACCTGGCATTTGCAGAAGGACATGGCACTTGTTTTATTTATAATGTTGCATCAAAAAAGGAACATTCCTTTTCAAATAAATTTGAATTGGATGGCATGACATTTCAAGAACCTAATGAACATTTCTTCACCTTTAACAATCCTTTTGGAGCTTGTAAAAAATGTGAAGGATTTGGGATGGTTATTGGTGTGGACCCAAATCTAGTTATACCAAATAAGAATATCAGTGTTTATGAAGGAGCCGTAGCACCATGGAAAGGTGAAAAGATGGCAACTCATATGAACAAATTTATCGATAAAGCAATTGAGTTTAATTTTCCTATTCATAGACCAATAAATGAACTTTCTGATTCAGAATTAGATCTACTATGGAATGGTAACAAGAAAGTAAAAGGGATACACCAGTTTTTTGAATTTGTCGAAAGTAAATCATATAAAATTCAATATCGTGTCATGCTATCTCGTTACAGAGGAAAAACAGAATGTCATGATTGCAGAGGAACTCGCCTTCGAAAAGACACCAATTATGTTAAAATTGAAAATAAGTGCATTTCTGACATCGTTTTAATGCCATTGGAAGACGCACTAACCTTTTTCGAACAATTAAAACCGAATAAGCACGACGCTCAGATTACGAAACGGATTTTACCTGAAATTACCAATCGCCTTCATTTCTTGAAAGAAGTTGGATTAGGTTACCTAACCTTGAATCGTGCTTCTAATTCTTTGTCAGGAGGAGAATCACAACGTATTCATTTAGCAACCTCTTTGGGGAGTAGTTTAGTGGGGTCCATGTACATCTTAGATGAGCCGTCTATAGGATTGCACCCAAAAGATACAACACGCTTAATTTCAGTCCTAAAGGCTTTACGGGATATCGGGAACACCGTAATTGTGGTAGAGCATGAAGAAGATATGATGAAAGCTGCGGATGAAATTTTAGACATTGGCCCAATGGCTGGTGTTTATGGTGGTGAAGTTGTTTTTCAAGGTGATCATAAAAAGCTAATTAAAGCGAAGAATAGTTTAACTGCAGACTATTTGAATGGCAAAGCAGAAATACCTGTTCCATCAAGAAGAAGAAAATCAAAAAACAAACTTTCAATAACTGGGGCAAGACAAAATAATTTAAAAAACATTGATGTCGACTTTCCTCTGCACAGTCTTGTTTGCGTTACCGGTGTAAGCGGTTCAGGTAAATCAACCTTAGTAAAAGAAGTATTACTTCCTTGCGTAAAAAAGGAATTAGAAATATACGGCGACAAACAAGGCGAATTCAAATCATTCAAAGGTGATATGCAACATGTTCAGGTTGTTGAATTTGTTGACCAAAATCCTATCGGAAAATCTTCCCGAAGTAATCCGGCAACATACGTAAAAGCATTTGATGACATTCGAGATTTATTTGCGCGACAACCATTGTCAAAAACGCGTGGATACAAACCTGGGTTCTTCAGTTATAATGTCGATGGAGGTCGCTGTGAGGTTTGTGAAGGAGATGGTGAAATCACTGTAGGAATGCAATTTATGGCAGATGTGCATTTAACTTGCGAACAATGTCATGGAACGCGTTATAAAGCGGAAACATTGGATATTAAATTCCGCGAACAATCTATTTCAGACATACTAAACATGGATGTTCAAACGGCATTGGAATTTTTTCAAGCTGGAACAGAGAAAATCGAAGAGAAAATTGTTGCCAAAATAGCGCCTCTCGTAAAAGTTGGATTGGGTTATTTAAAACTTGGACAATCTTCTAGTACGTTGAGTGGTGGAGAAGCACAACGAATCAAACTGGCCTCATTTCTTGCAAAAGGAACAAAGAGTAATCCTACCTTATTTATTTTTGATGAACCAACCACAGGATTACATTTCCATGATGTAAATAAACTAATCATTGCCTTCAACGAATTGATTGACGCTGGACATTCTATCATTGTAATAGAACATAATATGGATGTTGTTAAATGTGCAGACCACATAATTGATATAGGTCCTGAAGGTGGTTTGAAAGGCGGTACTATCCTATTTGAAGGAACACCTGAAGATATTGTAAATTGTGAAACGAGTTATACCGGAAAATATTTAAAAGAAAAACTCTAAGGAATCAATCCAAAATCTTTCGCAATGTAGTACGTTGAAAAGAAATCAACATCTTTTGCGTAACGGCCTTCTTCCCCACCCTGTTCTTCGCTCATACCAGGATTTACGGGTAACTTATGCCCTAACCCAGGGATTTCATATGTAATTACCGATGTTGATTCTTCTGATTTATATTCACTCCTTTTGATAGTCCCAATAGTTGATTCAGCCACGACCACCTCGCTTCCATTCAAACATGATAACCATTGCTTTTTCAGCTGATTACAATTACTAAAATCTACAACACGATCTTCTTTCCCATGCACAACAATTAACAGTGGTAATTGATCTACCTTAACTTTAGGCAAGTAACTTCCCCATTCCGAAATCGAAAAATCAGGAGGATTATTCATCATTTTGAAGGCCTTAATACCGTTATCCGCATACCCCACAGGCCCACCAGCTAAAGAAGCGCCCGCTTGAAACCGCTTTGGATACGTCGCCAATATTGTCGTTGCCATTGCCGCACCAGCAGACAATCCATAAATATACTCTCTCGGAGATTCTAACGAATATATTAAAACAGTAAAATCGAGCATGTTTATGATTGATGAAAGCTCGCCGTTTTCAAAGGATGTATCCTTCGTTAAAAACCAATTGAAACATTTAGAAGAGTTGTTTACGACACGCTGCTGTGGGTAAATCACAATAAACCCGAGCTTATCAGACAATTCATTCCAACCAGATTGACTAGCAACTTCTTTTGCAGTTTGATTACACCCGTGCAATACAATTACTACATCAGATTTTTTTGAAACATTTGAAGGAACATGAATAAACATCTTTAAGTTGCCATCGTTACGTCCAAAGGATTCAATCTCTTCCATACTAAAAGATGCAAAAGCGATAAAAAGGAAAATGATTAGAACAAACTTCATTTAGTATTAACGTCGTAGTTTACATGAATATTTCATAAAATCAATGCTAACATTGATTATTCCATCAACCCTTCACTCTTAGCAATAATAGCAGAAACTGTTGCATCACTCGTTACGTTAATTACGGTTCTACACATATCTAAGATACGGTCCACAGGAAAAACAATAGCAACCCACAACGGATTTAAACCAATTGAATCCAATACAATCATCAACATAATTAGTCCTGCGCTTGGAACCGCCGCTGCACCAATAGATGCTAATGTCGCAGTGGCAACAATCCCTAATTGCTGCATCATACTTAAATCTACATCGTGGTATTGCGCCAAGAAGATTACGGCAACCGCCTGATAAAGCGATGTTCCATCCATGTTAACTGTAGCACCGATTGGCAATACAAAATCACTAACTTTTTCAGGTACTTTTAAATTCTCATTAACACATTCAATGGTAACTGGAAGAGTGGCAGCAGATGAACTCGTAGAAAAGGCTAAAAATTGTGCAGGACTCATTCCACGGAAAAATGCTCTATAACCTATTTTAACCCCAAATACCCGTAGCAATAATGGGTAAAAACCAAAGAGCATAGTCATTAATCCTCCAAAGACAATCAATGCGTAGAAACCGAGCTGCACAAAAATATCGATTAACTCATCTAAAGTATCTGCTGATTTGGCTAAGACACCCGCCATCAAACAAAAAACGAAGAACGGTGCAAAATCCATAACCATGTGAACCATCTTAATGAAAATCTCATTCATTCCATCAAAAAAGGTTCTTACGGATTCTGTTTTTTCCTTCGGCATTAAAATCATGGCTATACCAAAAAACAGCGCAAAGAAAATAACCTGCAACATCAGCTTTCCATCTCCAAGTGATTGAATCAAATTGCTCGGAACCATATCAACCAGTGGCTTTAGTGGTCCTTCTTTTTTATTTGCATTTTTTTGAGAATTCTTTTCAGACATGGCCTTGTAATCCTCTTTCTCCATGTCAGAGTTAAGTTTAACCCGAATTTCTTCAAGCTTTTTATCACTTACAGTTGCCATAACATTGCGGCCATCTTTAATTTCAATTTTATTATCGAATGCCCAAACCTCGTATTCTAACCGATGATTCACCTTCGTTTCTTCATTCGCATTCTTACCAGGAACAAAAACATTTACGATAATAAGTCCCATCGAAACAGAAAAAACCGTAGTTACGAGATACAATCCGAGCGTCTTCGCTCCCATTCTACCCAATTGTGATGGATCTCCCAAACCAGCGACGCCAGTTACAATGGAAAACAAAACCAATGGAATGGCAATAAATTTTAAAATATTAATGAAAATAGTTCCAAATGGATCAATCCAGTTTTCCGTAAAACCATTTAAACCATAGGCACCAGAAAGAAGTGACCATAGAATACCTAAAGCCATTGCGATAAGTATTTTCCAATGTAAAGCAAGTTTTCCCATGACGTGAAGATAACAATTCAATCAAAATTACGACCTACTTAAAAAATGCATTCAATGGCACAAACATTAACATGTTAAGAACATTAAGTAACTGACATTTGTAGATTTAAAGAAAATTACTAATATTGCATATCGAATCACGCTTCGATCGCGTTACGCGAAAATCCCGAATTACATTTAGATTACAATCACAATATTTTTTTTAGACTTTATCTATGGATAAAAACGAATTGGAAAGCAAGAAAATTGCTGAACTTAGAGAAATAGCAAAAACTTCAGGAATTGAAGGTTTTGAATCAATGAAAAAAGCAGAATTAGTTTCTTCACTTTCTACAAGCCCATCCCCATCAACTAATGAGGAAGACAAGCCAAAACGTAAACGTACTCGTAAAAAGGTAATGACGGAAAGCGCACCATCTCTATTTGAAGAAAAACCTGAGGCAGTTTCAGAAGCTAAGGCTGAAGAAAAGGATTCTAAAGAGGAAAAGCCTGAGAAAAAAGCTCCTAGAAAAAAGGAAACCTTACAAGAGGTTGCAGCTAAAAAAGTGAATGCTGAAGGCGGACCTAAAAGAAAATCAGAAGGTAAAGCTGAGGAAGTAAGTTCTAATCAGGATTCTGGTAAAGAGCGTGAAGGGCGCAAACCCAACAATAATAACCGTAACAACAATCGCAATAACGATAGAAACAACGGAAATAGAAATAACAACAATAGAAACCAAAACGACCGTCGTCCTACGAAAGAAGAGGAAGAAATGTACAATTTGGTTGGTATTGTTACCGCTGAAGGTGTCTTGGAAGTAATGCAGGATGGTTATGGATTTTTAAGATCATCTGATTACAACTACCTTTCCTCTCCAGATGATATTTACGTATCACAAAGCCAAGTCAAATTATTTGGTTTAAAAACAGGAGATACTGTGGTAGGAACTATTCGTCCTCCTCGTGAGGGAGAAAAATTTTTCCCATTGGTTAAAGTTGAATCTATCAACGGAAGACCACCATCTTACATTAGAGATCGTGTTCCTTTCCAATATTTGACACCACTTTTCCCAGATGAGAAGTTTAAATTGACGGGACATGCACAAGAGACACTTTCGACGCGAGTTATGGACCTATTTGCCCCAATTGGAAAAGGGCAACGTGGAATGATTGTAGCCCAACCAAAAACGGGTAAAACAATGTTGCTGAAAGATGTGGCCAATGCCATTGCAGCGAATCACCCTGAAACATATTTAATCGTATTGCTCATTGATGAACGTCCTGAGGAGGTTACTGACATGGCAAGATCGGTGAATGCGGAGGTAATTGCCTCAACTTTTGATGAACCAGCTGATCGACATGTGAAAGTTGCGAACATGGTTCTTGAGAAAGCGAAAAGAATGGTAGAATGTGGACATGATGTATGTGTTCTACTCGATTCAATCACGCGTTTAGCTCGTGCATACAACACTGTTTCTCCGGCGTCAGGAAAAGTACTTTCAGGTGGTGTTGATGCCAATGCATTGCATAAACCAAAACGTTTCTTCGGTTCTGCTCGTAAGATTGAAAACGGAGGATCTCTTTCTATTATCGCAACAGCCTTAACTGAAACAGGTTCTAAAATGGACGAAGTAATCTTTGAGGAATTCAAGGGAACTGGTAACATGGAATTACAGTTAGATCGTAAGATTTCTAACCGTAGAATTTATCCAGCAATTGATATCACTTCTTCAGGTACACGTCGTGAGGATTTATTATTAGATAAAGATGTGCTTCAACGAATTTGGTTGATGCGTAAATTTATTGCCGACATGAATCCTGTTGAAGCGATGGAGTTCATGAAAGATCGTATGAGTAATACGCAATCAAATGAAGAGTTCTTAGTAACAATGAATAGCTAACCTTTGAGCATGAAAATTACCGTAAAAATTGGAATTCTTTTCGCTTTGATTTGGATGATCATTAAAATGGGATTCTTTTTCACTGGTGCATTTGCATATAATGTTGTTCCTGCAGTGATGGTGAACATATTGTGTTTGTTGTTGGCAATAGCGGTTGGACTTTACAAACAAAAACGTGCAGACACAGAAGGAGGAAATGCCTTGCGCGATATAAAAAATGCGATGTCTGCTGGAGTTCCCTATGCTGTGTTAGTAAGTATTTTCATATTCTTTTACTATTCTAAAATTGATCCAGGGTTCAATGAACACCAAATTGCGGAAGCGGAAGTTGGAATTCAAAAAATGCTAGAAAATCCAGATGATTTTGCAGAAGTAAAAAAGTCTAATGCCGAGTTTGAAGTAATGACCAAAGAAGATATTTACGAGAAATTAATCCAAGGACCTCGTGGTTTTTATAGTCCTACTTCTACAATGACTGTATCGATGTTAGCCATGTTATTATTGACGACAATGAACAGTATCTTCATTACAATCGTTTATCGAAAAATTGTTTTTAAAGAGTAGAGAGAGTTTCATATAAAATTTAAAAACGCCTTTGTATAAATTACTAAGGCGTTTTTTTTCGTTTTAACACCGAAACATTCGTTGGAGTCATTAAATGCGTTGCTCTCCCCTCGTGTAAAATGTTTTTCATGGCGAAACTGCTTTTTATACTATCAATTTGTGTAAGCGTCGATATTCGTTCCAAAACAAAATCATTATAATCATCCATACCGGTGAGAATCACCTTTAGAAAGACATCATAATCACCAGCAATGAAATAGGCTTCTAATATTTCACCAAATTTTTTAATCTCTACTTCAAGGTTTTTCAACACATCCTTTTTGTGGTCCTTTAGTTTTATTTGCATCAATACAATCAACTTCAAATCTAATTCCTCTGGCTGAATAATGGCAGAATATCGTTGAATAACGCCTGAAGACTCCATTCTTTTTATTCGTTCATGTACTGGTGTAATTGACAAATTCACCTTTTGTGCTATTTGTTTAATTGGCTTCTTACAGTCTTTCAATAATTCCTGCA
>JBFHHS010000047.1:0-16297 GCA_041596895.1 Crocinitomicaceae bacterium
AACTCGAATGAATGCTGGACTAAAACATATACTTAAAAAGTACCTTAAATATTACAAGGTTAAAAAACGATTCAAACCTGAAGTCCGCAAGGAGCAGGAAGAATTAGTTGCTTATTACCGTGAGTCCATTTTATCTGGCAAACTACCAAACATTACAGAATCAGGATTTAAGCTATTTTCTCAATTTGAGGAAGACGGATTATTGCTTTATGTTTTTTCTATCATAGGAATGAAGCAGAAAACATTTGTTGAGTTTGGTGCAGACGATGGAATAAACAGCAATACTGCAAACCTTCATTTTAATCATGACTTTACGGGATTATATTTAGATGGAAATGAAAAAGCGTTAGAACGTGGGCGATATTTTTATAAAAAGCATGGAAATCCACGAGTTGCAGCTCCCACCTTTAAGCAAGCATTTATTACTGCAGAGAATATCAATCAATTGATTGAGGATGGCGGTTTGAAAGGTGAAATAGGGTTATTATCTATTGATATTGATGGAAATGACTACTGGGTTTGGAAAGCGATTGATGTTATTTCGCCACAGGTTGTAATTATCGAAACCCACAATGAATTCGGAATGAATGACATCATTGTTCCTTATGATCCAGAATATTTTTATCCTGGAAAGCACCCAACCTATCACGGAGCTTCGCCTGTTGCAATGACAAAACTTGCTAAAAAGAAAGGATATCGTTTGGTTGGATCTAATGAATTGGGATTCAATTTCATTTATGTACGTGAGGATCTAGCAAATGAATTCTTGCCAGAGGTATCTGTAGAATCATTATTACAACATCCATCTAACACAGAAGCAAGAGAACGCTTTGAAGCAGTGAAAGATTGGCAATTTATAACTGAAGATTAATATGACACGTCCTGAGCAAATAATCAAAGAGTTAGGATTAGAGCCCCATCCAGAAGGTGGTTTTTATAAGGAAACATACCGCAGTGAAGGAGTTATTCCGGAGGGAACATTAGCTGAATTTGAAGGTGAACGATCTTTCACAACAGCGATCTATTTCCTATTGACAACCTATGTTTTTTCCGCTTTTCACAAGATTAAGTCTGATGAGATGTGGCATCATTATGATGGAGCAGCGATTGAGTTACATATGATTTCACCTGAAGGAGAGCATTCCATGGTCATAATTGGTAAAGATTTTTCAAATGGAGAACACCCTCAATTTGTTGTTCCAGCAGGTTATTGGTTTGGTTCTCGCATCAAAGGCGATGCTGAATATGCATTATTAGGTTGCACAGTTTCTCCAGGATTTGATTTTCATGATTTTGTATTGGCGAAAGAAGAAGAATTAACTCCAGTTTTCCCTCAGCATGCAAA
Source organism: Crocinitomicaceae bacterium (assembly GCA_041596895.1). GTDB lineage: Bacteria > Bacteroidota > Bacteroidia > Flavobacteriales_D > Crocinitomicaceae > UBA4466. The sequence goes on from JBFHHS010000047.1 coordinate 1,346, forward strand.
AATAATTTCCGAATTAACGCACAGATAACGCTTTTAGGTGACCCCAAAATTGCGGGTAGCTTTTTGATACAGCTTCGGCACTTTCTATTTCAATCCCTCCTTCGATTGTTGTTCCTAAAATAGCTAGACTCATTGCAATACGATGATCTTCATTAGAAGACACCCGTGCACCTTTTAATTGAGAATTCCCTTCAATTCTCATTACATCGCCATCCAATTCAATTGGCACTCCGAGTTTACCAAATTCTTTTTGCAACACAATTCCACGGTTACTCTCTTTATTTGCTAAACGTGAAACCCCATTGATGATTGATGTCCCTTGACACTTTGCGGCCAAAACAACCAAAGCAGGAAAAAGATCAGGACAATCGGTTGCATCAAATTGAAAAGCAACTAATTTCCTTTGAGTGATCGAGAGGATATCTTGTTGAACTTCGCTGGTACACCCTGCTAATTTCAGCGCATCCAAAAAACGGATATCGGCCTGTTTACTTTTCAAATTTAACCCAGAAAGAGATACATCAAAACCAATTGCTGCAGCGGCCAACCAATAACTTGCCGAACTCCAATCAGACTCAACAGTATAGGTTGTTGCTTGAAACTTATTCTTTCCATTTAAATGGAACCACTGATAATCATCATTTTCAACCTTCACCCCAAATTGTTCCATGGTATTCATAGTCATGTCAACATAAGGTCCACTTTTCAAGTCATTCACCTTCAAATTACACGGAAAAGCATTAAGTGCAAGCCCCATCAATAAACCTGAGATATATTGTGATGATTCAGACCCGTCAACTTCAATTACATTTGCATTGATTTCTCCTTCAAAAAGCAACGGTAGTTTACCCTCATTTGAAGAAACATGCCCTCCATATCGTGTCAAATTTCGTTCGAAAAATGATTGATCTCGTTTTAAAATAGACCCAACTCCATTAAGTTTATGTCTCCCTGCTTGTACAGCGCAAATCCCACTTAACAATCGCAGCCCCAATCCACTTTCCCCCACATTCAAATCTAAATGCAACGGAAATGAATTAACTCCGGTAACTTTCAGAACCCGGTCAGAATCTTCCACAACATTTGCACCAATCAGTTTGATATTTCGAAGCATAGCAATTTCATCGTCACTCTGACCAACATTTCGCAGAATGGAAGTCCCATGACTTAAAGCCGCAGTAATCAAAGCACGTTGACCATCACTTTTCGATGACGGAATAGATACGATTCCAGCAAGAACTTTATGTGGAACAACTTGAATCATTCTTCCTTTTTTCCAGGATTCATAACCGCCGTTTGATGGCGAATTGATTCTTGGTGAATGGCATCCATAAATTGACGCACAAACTTACGTGTAAGATTGTACTCCTCACTTGTTTCTAAACGCTTATGAATTAAATTGCTCCAGTGTTCTTGTTGAAGAATCGTAATATTATTTTCTCTTTTCAATTTCCCGACCTGCTCGGAGATTGACATACGTTCACTCAAGAGATCAAATATTCGATCATCTATTGTGCTGACCTTCGTTCTAATTTCATCAATTCTTGAAGCTACATCAATACTCAATTCAGGTGTACGCAACACCAATGCATCTAAAATGGTCTTCAATCGTTCTGGGGTAACTTGTTGTGCAGCATCAGACCAAGCTTTCTCAGGATTTGGATGCGTTTCAATCATCAATCCTTCAAAATTTAAATCCATTGCTTTCTGGCTAATTTCAAAAAGTAACTCTCTATTTCCGGTAATATGTGATGGATCACAAATAATAGGAATTTCGGGCATATTTTCCTTCAATAAAATCGGCAATTCCCAATTTGGAACATTTCGATATTTTGGATGATTGTAGACAGAAAATCCACGATGAATTGCGCTTAAATCTGTCAAACCGACTTTCGCAAAACGTTCGAAAGCTCCCATCCACAATTGAACATCTGGATTCACAGGGTTCTTTATCATCACAGGAATTCCAGAACCACTCAACGCATCGGCAATTTCTTGAACTGCGAATGGGTTGACCGTTGTTCTAGCACCAATCCACACAACATCAACACCGGCTTTCAATGCTTGTTCTGCATGTGTTTTATTCGCAACTTCAACTGTAGTTGGCAGCCCTGTTTCTTTTCCTGCGTTCACAATCCAAGGGAGCGCATTTTGACCAACCCCCTCAAAACTATCCGGTCTTGTTCTCGGCTTCCAAATTCCTGCACGCAACATTTGAGCGGAGTTGTTTGCAGCAATTTCTTTGCAAACACTCATCACTTGTTCTTCTGACTCGGCACTGCAAGGTCCTGCAATAACATAAGGTCTGTCTCCCGCGATAATTTTTTCTGACAACTTCATCTTTTCGTATTCATCTAAATTTAAACAATCTAAAAACAAAAAACCCGTTTCGAGCTTCGAAACGGGTTTAAATTATTTTCCATTATTAGCTCATTGCACCTATGTTAAGTTGCTCCAAAGCCAAGAATTGTTGATTGTAAATTTCATAACTGATTACAAATTGAAAAAAAATATTTCACATAACAGTTGTTTTAATCGAAAAAAAAACAAAATATTTGCACTCGATGAACAGAAAAACACAAAATACAAATTGGTGGCGCACGACAGATAGTTGGTGTGCATGGTCATAGTTTGTAATTTTTCAATAAATATTTAAACGGCTTGTCACACGACAAGCCGTTTTTTTTGTTCCATTTTTTCCAAAATCTTATTTCAATGTATTTCAATACACAAACAACAAGCTTCAATGCGGATTTGTATACACCCGTTAAAATTTATTTATCACTACGGAATACTTTTCGCAAAACATGTTTACTCGAGAGTAATGATTATCATTCTAGGCAAAACAGTAGGTCTTTTATTGGATTAGACCCATTACTAGAGATCATTCAGCAGAATGGAACTGTACAAATCATCCGTGCAAATCATACTGATAAAATCAAATTAGATCCTGAACTTTCGTACGCAAAGCAAGTTCAATCCATACTCGATGACTTCACTTTTGAACAAAGCACCTACAATGGGTTCTTTGGTCGAATGAACTTTGAATACACGCTACACGATGAAACACACATCTCCAAACACCAATATCAAAGCGACCTACCAGACCTACATCTTTTCATTTTCAGAAACATCATCGTAATTGATCATTTCACGAATGAAGGCAGCATCATCGAAAACAGTTTAGATGGAATTTTCACTTCGAATTCAATCGAAGATTTCATGTCCAATTCAGGTAATCAACCTTTGCCATTTGAATTATTTGGCAATGAGCGCGCTGAGTACAGTGATACACAATTTGAAAATATGGTAAAAAAAGGAATTGAACACTGTCAACGCGGCGATGTATTCCAATTGGTTTTATCCAATCGTTTTGAGCAGTCTTTTTTTGGGGATGACTTCGAAGTTTACAGACAGTTACGTCGTCTAAACCCATCGCCCTATTTATTTTTCTTTGATTTTGAATCTTATCGACTTTTTGGATCTTCACCTGAAGCACAACTTGTCATAAAAAATGGAGAAGCAGAAATCCACCCAATCGCGGGAACAGTCCCTAGAACGGGAGTCAAAGAAACCGATAATTTACAGTTAGAATTTCTAATAAATGATGAAAAAGAAAATGCTGAACACACGATGTTAGTCGATTTAGCACGAAACGACTTAAGCAGAGACTGCAACCTTGTAAATGTTTCCTCCTACAAGGAAGTTCAACACTTTAGTCATGTTACACACCTGGTTTCAAAAGTTACCGGTCAGCTCAGGGCCACCAATAATTTTGAAGCACTTTGTAATTCGTTTCCAGCAGGCACTTTGTCAGGGACACCAAAACCGAAAGCACTCGAATTGATTGCGCAATACGAGTCGAAACCTCGAGATTTTTATGGAGGCACCATTGGCATATTAACTCCGAAAGAAGACTTAAACATGGCTATTGTAATTCGAAGTATCCTTAGCAAAAACAACACCCTTTACTATCGAGCTGGAGCAGGGATTGTCCTCGATTCTGATCCAAAACGAGAAACTCAAGAAGTGCATCACAAACTGGGGGCCGTACGACGTGCAATACATAAAACAGCAAATCAATTCACTACTAAAAAGAAAACGAAATGAAAATTACAGTAATAGACAACTACGATTCTTTCGTATTTAATTTGGTTCGATACCTAGATGAAATTGAGCAAACAGAAATTACTGTGATGCGAAACGATAAACTGGTTCTTGACACTTTGGATGAAAGCGATGCAATCGTACTCTCTCCAGGGCCAGGAATTCCATCTGAGGCAGGTCAACTTCTTGACGTCATTGAGCGTTTTCATCAGTGTAAACCAATCTTAGGTGTTTGTTTAGGACATCAAGCAATTGGTGAATTTTTCGGCGCACGACTTATTCAAAATGAAACACCCATACATGGGAAGTCGACCATAATTAGAAAAGTAAACACTTCAGATCTATTCAAAACCATAAACACAACATTTCAAGTAGGACGCTATCACAGTTGGTCCATTGAAATAGATGCACAGACTGAATTACAGGTAATTGCAACTACAAACAACGATGAAATCATGGCAATAAAACATACAAGTTACCCAATCTACGGCGTACAGTTTCATCCAGAATCCATACTCACTCCACAAGGAAGAACAATGATTCAAAACTGGGTTGAGAGCATACATTATAAACCTTCAAAACGAACAGCATGAAACACTTACTTGAAAAAACAATTGCTGGAGAACCGTTCAAGTACGACGAGGCATTTTCATTCATTATGGCAATCGAACAGGAAACAATATCCTCTGAAGTTATTGCAGGAATACTTGTTGGAATTCAATTACGGGGAATTACACTAGAAGAAATCAAAGGATTCAGAAGTGCATTAATCCAACTTAGTCGACCTATTGAATTAGAAAGTCAAGATGCCATCGATCTATGCGGAACCGGAGGTGATGGAAAAAACACATTTAACATCTCTACAACTTCATCTCTAGTACTCGCTGGAATGGGATACAAAGTTATCAAGCACGGCAATTATGGAGTAAGTTCGATTTGCGGTTCTTCGAACGTGTTGGAAGCATTGGGGTTTGAATTTACGTCAGATAATATTCAACTGGAAAAGAATTTAACCAAGGACAACATCTGCTTTTTGCATGCGCCATTATTTCACCCAACAATGAAAAAGATTGCCCCAATTCGAAAAAGCTTAGGTGTAAAAACATTATTTAACTGTCTCGGGCCTTTGGTTAATCCTGCCCAGCCAAAATATCAGTTGACAGGCACGTATTCTCTAGAGCTATCTAAATTCTATCAGCATATCTTAAAGGATATACGACATGATTATCGTGTGGTTTACGGAATGGATGGGTACGACGAAATTACACTAACCGATGCTACACGTATTTTAGGTAAGCATGTCGATCATACCATTGATGCGTCAAATTTTGAAACCGATAATGTTGAGTCAAAAGACTTGTTTGCCGGAAACTCTGTTCAAGATGCTGCTTCAATAATTCGATCAATTTTATCGGGACAAGGAACCGAAGCTCACAACAAAGTCATTTCAGGAAATGTTGCTGTGGCCATTCAAATGTTTGAACCAAACAATTCATTAAAAGATCTCTATAATGAAACTCAACATTTTTTAAAAAGCGGACATGCCGCACAAATTTTACCACATTAAGATGAAAACAATACTAGATACAATCGTCGCGAATAAGCAAAAGGAAGTTGCACTTTTGAAACAAACTAAAAGCTACCGCGACTTTGAAAATGCCCCCTTATTTGCGCGAAAGTCAATTTCTTTAACATCGCGTATTTTGTCACAGGAATTCGGAATAATCGCAGAAATCAAGCGAAAATCTCCAAGTGCCGGCAATATTAAACCAAACTTAGACATTACATACCAGGGTTTACTCTATCAAAACAATGGAGTTGCAGGGATTTCATGTCTCACAGACTTTCTCTTTTTCGGTGGAACGATTAGTGATTTGGAAACTTTAAGAGAAGCAGTTAATGTACCTATTTTACGTAAAGAATTTATCATTGACGAGATTCAACTTTTTGAAGCAAAAGCAGTCGGAGCTGATGCCATTTTACTAATCTCCGAAATTTTAGATAGTCAACAAGCACTTCATTTAACCATCATGGCGCAACAACTAGGACTCGAAGTAATTATGGAATGTCACGATAAGCATCACTTAGATTTGATTAATGATCAAGTGGACATTATAGGAATAAACAATCGGAATTTACACCTTCAAAAAACAGATCTTGCCACTTCGTTCGAATTGTTTCCTTATTTACCAAAAGACAAAGTTCTTATCAGTGAATCTGGAATTAAGACACAATCAGAAATTCTTGAACTCGAAAAAACAGGATATCACGGAGCTTTAATTGGTGAAAGTTTATTAACGAAAACCGATTCAAATAAATTCTTTCATTCACTTCAAAAACCTCAAGCTTATGAAAGTTAAGGTATGCGGATTAAAACATCCTAATCAAACCAACTCACTTTCTACACTAGTAGATTATGTTGGTTTCATATATTATGAGAAATCACCACGTCATGTTATTACTGCGTCACCATCTGCAGGAAAAGCAAATCGCGTAGGTGTTTTCGTTAATCACAACCTTGAGTTCATACTAGCTCGAATCAAATCAGATCAACTTCACGCCGTACAATTGCACGGTGATGAAACTCCTGAGTTTTGTACAGAGGTACAAAAACACGTCCAAGTGATTAAAGCCTTCGGAATTGACCACTCGTTTGATTTCAATACGCTTATAGCATATGAAAAGTGTGTAACTCACTTTCTATTCGACACGAAATCGGTAAATCGTGGAGGAAGCGGTAAAAGCTATGATTGGAATATTCTTGAACAATATACAGGGGAGACATCCTTCTTTTTGAGTGGAGGAATCGGTCTTGATTCAATAAACGCAATAAAGAAATTCAATCACCCACAACTTCATGCAATTGACATCAATAGTCGATTTGAAATCACGCCAGCAGATAAAAATATACAATCGATTCAAACCTTTATCCATGAACTCAACAAATAAATATACCAGCCCAGACGATCTTGGTTTCTACGGAGCATTTGGAGGAGCGTACGTTCCAGAACTACTTCGTCCAAACCTCGAGGAATTAGCATTAAAATATTCGGAAATCAAGAATAATTCAAACTTCAAAAACAACTATGTTCGTTTATTGAAAGACTATGTAGGTCGCCCCACACCACTTTATTATTCCGATAAATTATCCGTAAAACATAGTGCCTCTATCTACTTAAAGCGCGAAGATTTAAATCACACTGGAGCGCACAAAATAAACAATGTACTTGGTCAAATTCTTTTAGCAAAAGCGATGGGAAAGACAACAATAATTGCAGAAACTGGTGCTGGTCAACATGGTGTCGCTACCGCAACAGCTTGTGCTTTGATGCAAATGAAATGTATTGTTTTCATGGGTGCAATTGACATAAAACGTCAGTCTCCAAATGTTCAACGAATGCAGTATTTAGGAGCTGAGGTTATTCCAGCTACTAGTGGTAGTGAAACATTAAAAGATGCAACCAACGAAGCCATACGCTATTGGATAAACCATCCCGACTCTTATTACCTCATTGGATCTGTTGTTGGACCGCACCCCTACCCTCAAATCGTGGCAGAATTTCAATCTATAATTTCAGAAGAAACCAAAACGCAATTATTAGAGAAAACCGGAAAATCCAATCCAACAAGAATAATTGCATGTGTAGGAGGAGGAAGTAACGCAGCAGGAGCATTTTTTCATTATTATGAAGAAGATGTAGAACTCATTGCTGTGGAGGCAGCAGGTAAAGGAAATGAAAGTGGATTTTCTGCGGCGACTTCTATTTTAGGAACACCTGGGGTACTTCACGGAAGTAAAACCCTTTTGATGCAAGATGAACACGGACAGGTTATTGAGCCTTATTCAATATCTGCAGGATTGGATTATCCAGGCATTGGACCGTTACATGCGCACACAATACAAACCGGACGTACCAAATCGATTTCAGTAACAGACAAAGAAGCGTTAATTGCTGCAGAAAACCTTTCTAGAACAGAAGGTATAATTCCCGCATTAGAAAGCGCGCATGCATTAGCAGCATTAGAAAAAATCAACCTTACATCAGAAGATGTTGTAGTAATTAATCTATCAGGTCGCGGAGACAAAGACCTTTCAACCTATTTAAATCAATCATGAACCCATTTAAAAAAGAGACCAAACAACTCAGTATTTTCACAACAGCGGGACATCCAAAAATCAATAGTTTAAAAGAACAAATAGCATCATTTGAACAACACTCCATCGATTTTATTGAGGTTGGAATTCCATTTTCAGACCCTATGGCAGATGGACCTGTCATACAAAGAACAAGTGAAATTGCCTTACATAACGGGATGAACTTAGACATCCTCTTTTCACAATTGCAGGAGATAAGCACAAAAATTCCAATCGTTCTGATGGGGTATTTTAATCCTGTGCTCTCATTTGGGCTAGAGCGATTCTTATTGCGCTGTACACAATTGAATATAAAAGCAGTCATCCTTCCAGATTTAAGTCTTGAAATTTACGAACGCTTTTATAAAAGTATGTTTGAATCATTTGAAGTTTATCCTGTTTTTATGATAACCCCGCAAACAGCAACTGATCGAATTCAGAGAATTGCATCGGCATGTAGTAACAGTTTCGTCTATTTGGTATCTTCTAATGCAACAACAGGCACCAGACTAGAGTCATCAAATAATCAAGACGAGGTTTATCGCAAAATAAAACACCTCTGTGGTGAAACACCTCTATTTATCGGTTTTGGAATTAAAACAAAAATAGATGTCCAAAGAATCCAAGAAAGTGTTGACGGCGCAATTATAGGTTCTGCATACTTAGAATCAGTTGCAAAAGGCGAAGGAAGTAAGTTCTTAACTCAAATAAAGTAATTACTTAGCTTTCTTTCCTGCAATAAAATCTTTCAAATAGAATGGTTCCCAATAAGCAACATCAACAAAATCATGATTTTGAAATTTAATATAAGCTAATCGCGCTTGCCCCTTAGCAGAAGATTTAATCGTATCATCGAGGACACAATCTCTACCACTCCAAATAGCGGCTAATTTTTGAGCACCATCACCGAAATACACAAAAGGCAAATAAGTTTCATACGAAGTTTCATCAATGATGTCTGCAGTAATCTCTTTTTGAACAATACCGTTATTATCCACGATTAAATTGTAGACTTCCATTCTACGTGCATCAATTAAAGGGCAAAGATTCGAGTTTGGATATTTTACCGCTGCAATTTCTGCTAAACAAGTCAAGGCATCAATGGCAATCAAAGGAATCTCTAAGGAGTAACATAGGCTTTTTGCTGTTGCTGCACCGATTCTTAGCCCAGTATATGAACCGGGACCAGAAGCTAAAGAAACGGCATGGATATCATTAATTGATACATTGGCTTCCTTTAAAACATCTTCAATAAAAAGATTCAAATTTTCGCCGTGAGAATACCCGTCTTCTTCAGTTTCTTTGACAGAAACGACTTCACCATTTAATGAAAGTGCAACAGAACAAACCTTGGTCGCTGTTTCGAGATGTAAAATGTAATGATTCACTTATTCCTGTACTTCTAATTTAAAACCAATTCCATGAATATTAACAATTTGAATATTCTCATCTTCTTTCAAGTATTTTCGAAGTTTTGTGATAAATACATCAAGGCTTCTTCCAACAAAATAATCATCTTGACCCCATACCCCTGTTAGTACAATGTCCCTAGCAACAACTTGATTCATAAATTTGCAAAGGATTTTTAGAATTTGTGCTTCTTTCTTTGTCAAGTTTTTCTCAAAATTTGCATGTTTCAATTGAAAATTCACTGTGTCGAAGGTGTATGTTCCGATTTGATAAGAAGATTCATCTTTTTCCTCCAATGTAATATTTACTCTTCTCAATAATGCCGCAACTCGCAACTGAAGTTCTTCAACGTTAAATGGTTTTGTAAGATAATCATCACCACCAGACTTAAAACCTTGTACTTTATCTTCGTCATTTGACTTCGCAGTTAGAAATAAAATGGGAATTTCAGTATTGATTTTGCGAACATCACTTGCCAAGGTAAAACCATCTTTTTTAGGCATCATTACATCAAAGATACACATGTGAAACTCTTCTTCATTGAAACGTTTAAAACCTTCCGCACCATCAGTACATAAAGTAACGTGATAACCATCTGATTTAAGTTGGTCACTGATAATAAACCCTAGACTTGTGTCATCTTCGACAAGTAATATTCTAACCTTCATAAATGTTGAAATCTGTTTCGACACTAAGGTATTAAAAAAGTTGGATTGGTGTAAAAAAGAATGAGAGCAGAGGACGGGCGTCCAAAGCTCTCATTACACTAATCAACCTAACCTACTACTACAGGGCCAAAGTTAATACATGAATTTGGTTAGAAAAAGCTTTTAACATGTTTTTAGAATTCGTCGTTTTTTTTAGCATCATAAGATTTAACAATCTATGCATCGAAGGTTTTTTGTAGTTCATATAGTAAAAAGTGCATTTCAGCCGTATTTTAATGCTATTTACCGAATAAAACGATTTAGTACTACTGTTACATTATCAATTTATGAATAAATAAGATTCCAATATTATCTTTATATTTCGCAAAAAATTAAATAACAAATAACTAAAATCACGACATGGAATCAATTTTAATTATCGATGACGAGGCTGACATTCGTGATATACTAGGTTATAATCTTAAAAAAGAAGGATTTCAGGTTTTAACAGCGACCAATGGAATAGAAGGAATTAAAATCGCAGAAAGAGAAAATCCAGATTTGATTTTACTGGATGTGATGATGCCTGATATGGATGGAATAGAAGTTTGTCAATTACTTCGAAGTAAATCAAGTACGGCGCATATTAAAGTTTGTTTTTTAACTGCAAGAAACGAAGATTATAGTCAAATTGCCGGTTTTGATGCAGGAGCAGATGATTATGTTTCCAAACCCATAAAACCAAAAGTTTTAGTAAGTCGTATTAGAGCCATATTACGTCGATCTTCAGATGAGCAAACAGTAAACTCAAGTTTAAGCGATGCCTTAACGATTGATCGAGATAAATATGTAGTAACAAAGAAGGGCGAATCGATTCACTTACCAAAGAAAGAATTTGAATTACTCGCATTATTAGCATCGGAGCCAGAGAAGGTATTTGATCGCGACTTCATTTTGGAAACCGTTTGGGGTACGGGCATTATAGTTGGCGATCGTACAATAGATGTTCACGTAAGAAGACTTCGAGAAAAAATTGGACCGGAATATATAAAAACCATTAAAGGAGTAGGTTATAAATTTATTGACCTTCAATAAAAAAAGCTCAACCAAATGGTTGAGCTTTTTCTTTATAAATTGATCTGTTATAATCCTATTTTTTCTTTCCTTGAAAGATATAAGAAATCGAACCTGTAATCTGAACTCCCTGATTAAACAACTCGTAAATCTGAGGTGTTGCTTCGAAAGACTCATAATATTTAGCTCTTTTACTCGCTAACAAGTTCTTTCCTGAAATACTTGCTTTCCATTGACGATTTTCTCCAAAAGCTTGTGACACTTTCAAGTTTAACGAGTGGAACGGTTGTTCGTAGACATCTGGTAACGAACCTACACCAATAACAGCAAGCTTCTTTCCTTGCACATTATAAGAAGCATTCACAGTTAAACCTAAACTATCATTTTTGAATGTTAAAAAACCATTTATGATAAAAGGCGATTGCCCCGACATAGGTCTGTAATCTTCAATGACCTCTCCATCGCGCGCATTTAATTCACGCACCTCTTTTTCTGTGTATTCAACACCACCGACAGTTGTTTTGACTTTATTCATATCAATTCGTGAAAGAACATACGTAAAGTTTGCACCAGCAACTAAACTGATATGTGGTCGGTCTTGAAAACCTAACGCTTTTCTTATCTCCAACTCAGCTCCATAAACATCTGCAACCCCTGCATTCACAGGCTGAACTTCATTTGGTGCAGCAACGTTAGCTACAACCTCAATTGGATTGATAAAGTGTTTATAAAACACTGAAGCAGAAATAAGCTCTGTTCTTCCGAAGAAGTATTCATACCTTAAATCGGCATTATGGATAGAAGTCTGCAATAGATCAATATTACCATTGTATCTACGACCTTGAATTGGATCATAAATTTGTGAAATTGACTTTTCTTTAAATGAAGGTCTTGCAACAGTTTTCGTGTAGGCAGCTCTAATGTTAGTATTTCTAGCAGCAGTAGAATCCGTTTTTGATTTATTAATTCTATAAACAAGATTGATAGATGGTAAAAGACTCCACTCATCCAAAACGCGCTCATTGACATACTTCACATCTCCCACATTATTTTGTCCTGTGTAATTATTCGTAGCATGTTCAACACGTAAACCATACGTTGCGTTAAAGTTTTTCGTGATTGGAAGTTCATTCATCACATAAGCCCCAGTAACATTCTGAGAAGCAACGAATGAATTGGCCAATTGACGTTCCCCTTTACCATAAGTTCCTTGATCGGTATCCGTGTTCCAAATGTTTTCATCTTGGAAGTACCAATCTGGATCTTCTTCAAAACTGGTTGCATTCTCTACATTAAAAATGTAATCGTATACATTAAAAGATCTTTTTTTGTAGGTATTAAGTGCTCCAAACATCAATTCACTTTCCAATGAATCCCACACATTAAACTTGTAGGTAAAATCGAATCTTCCACTCAAGTTATACTCGGTTAAATCTCGATATGTTCTTCTAATCTCCGCACCAACACTTTGCTCAAGTAGGTAGATAGTCTCTCCTGATGCTGTTGTATCCTTTTCAAGAACCGTTGAACGAATATCAGGGTCATTAATTTTTGAAAGCGTTGGACTTAATTTCCAATCAAACTTCAATTTTCTGTTTTTCCCCATTAAGTGACGACCACTTAAATTCGCATTAGAAACAGAACGCTGAGTATACATTAAGTTTTGTTTCACTAATACCGCAGGATTACTTTCTGAATTTTCTTGAGTTAAATTCGAAGCGGACGATTTTCCATTTTGTGTATGCAATAATGTCAAAGAATACTTACTATTCTTAATTTTCATTGATTGACCAAGCAATGCGGTCCACATAACATCATTTTCAGCTAGAGCTCCAATTGAACTTCGATCTCTAAACAATCTCGTTTCACTTAAATCTGGATCTTTTCGATATTCATTGAACTGAACATCTTCATAAAAACGGTGAGAATTTCTATAGTTTAAAACAACGTTGAATCCATAATCCAATCTTTGTTTACTTCTCAATTCTTTTGAAAAACGATCTCCATAATTCACAGAGTAGTTTTGATCTAAAAAGTTCTTAGCTTTTTCCGTAGCCATTGTTTTACCAAAAGCTGAAGTTAAGTTTGTCAAAGAAGGATCACCTTGAGATGGATCAATAAACTTGTCTGTTGTTCTAATCGGTAAAGCTCTAGTTCCATCGTCAAAACCAAGGAAGTCTAATTTACCACCTTCATAAGAGATATAATCTTTATTAAAAGTTGCAGCAGTATTGTATCCCAAACTTGCTTTCACGTAAAATGTTTGTCCTGAAGGGAAATCCTTTGTAGTAATATCAACAAGCCCACCGGTGAAATCACCAGATAAATTTGGTGTGAATGTTTTATATACAGTAATATTATCGATTACAGTTGCAGGGAATATATCCATCTGAACAGAGTTACGATCAGGATCTAGTCCAGGAATTTCCATCCCGTTCAAGATTGTTTTAGTGTAGCGATCACCAAGACCACGTACATAAACGCTTTTTCCATCTTCAACGGATAAACCAGGAACCATTGCTGCTGCTTCAACAGCTGTACTTGCTCCTGAATTTTGCATTTGTTCTTTGGTCATACCGTCAGTTGCCCCAGTTGCTTCTAGACGACGTTTATCATCCGCTTCAACAGAAGATGCTCCTTCCGTTTTAATGTGACGGACTGTAGCCTCTTTCAAGTTAATAACTGAACTTGACTTGATTAAATTGACATTTAACTCAACAGTTTCATTCTGCGCTAACTCGATTTCTTTAGAAATATCTTCGTATCCTTCATTCGCCATTGAAAATACTAAAACGTAATTCCCTGGCTCTGCCTTTATAGTGTATGCTCCGTCAAAATCGGTATTAGCCCCATTATTTTGACCTTCCACTTTAACCTTGGCAAAAGGAATTGGTTCGCCAGAAATTGAATCCTTAACGACACCAGTAATTTTACTTTGAGCAAAAACAGTTAAGCTACAAAAAACTGAAATTGATACTAGTACAATTGATTTAAACATTTGTTTTATTTTAAACTACAAAAATGTCTACCGGAAAACCGGCAGACATTCTCTGATTTTTTATTTGTTCTTTTCTAAAGCTTTCCGTTAATTGAAGCCCAAGTCCAAGCATAACCAGAAGTAGAAGCTCCTGTTGCAGTAGTAGAAGTCATTGCTGCTTCCGCTGCTGTTTGATCAGCTGGGAATACTGTACAATCGTTAACACCGGCGTCATCTTGTGATCCTGTGTAAACAGTCACTCCTGTAAATTCACATCCCGTGAAAACCAATATTGGAGACGCGTCCGTTAAGTAAGTGTAAGAATCAGTCTTAGGATCAGCACAATCATTCTGATAACTAGCTCTAATTTTTGCAGTTCCAAAGTTCACGTTTGTGATTGTTCCTTGCGCTTTAGATTTGAAATCTCCATTTGCATCAGTTCCTCCATACGTATAAACCGAACCGTTCATTAAGTTAAATAAACCCGTAGTGTATGTTGTTCCCTCAGGACCATCAATTTCTAAACCTTCATCAGAATTAGAACCATTGATTACAATAAACTCATTTACCGTTCCAGCATAGTTCATATCAATATCTAAACC
>JBFHHS010000048.1:0-16133 GCA_041596895.1 Crocinitomicaceae bacterium
ACGGCCCATTCGTCTAGTGGTTAGGACGCCAGGTTTTCATCCTGGAAACAGGAGTTCGATTCTCCTATGGGCTACTAAGTTTAAAGTTGTTGAGATTGGCCCATTCGTCTAGTGGTTAGGACGCCAGGTTTTCATCCTGGAAACAGGAGTTCGATTCTCCTATGGGCTACAAAACATTTTGTTTAAAAATTATAAAAAAGAAGAAAAATGGCGAATCACAAGTCAGCATTAAAGAGAATTAGATCAAACGAGTCAAAAAGACTACGTAATAAATATCAACATAAATCTACGCGTAACGCAGTGCGTAAGCTTAGAGAGATGACTGATAAGAAAGAGGCTGCTGCAGCTTTACCGTCAGTTTTCGGTATGTTGGATAAATTAGCTAAGAAAAACGTTATTCATAAGAATAAAGCGGCTAACTTAAAATCTGGTTTACAGGTAAAAGTTAACAACTTGTAAAATTTTCTTAACGAAAGTATTTAGGGGGCTTTGCCCCCTTTTTTTATACCTTTACTTTTGAAATTAATCATTAGAATGAAGTTATTTTCTAGCTTTCTTTTTATAATACTCAGTCAACTGACATTTTCTCAAGTGTTTCATAACCTTGATACATTGCGCTATAATGACAGGATTGATGGACCAATTGATTCTATTGATGTTAATAGCGGAAATCTTCCTACATCATTTGATGGTGGTTTAGCAACCTATACTACAGAAGGGGTGTTATCAAGTGATTTGTATAATTCCATTACACAACCAAACTTTCAAGGTCTTCATAAATTTTCGCGAATTGAATATTCTGCACTTCCACATGTAGGATTTGCATATTCTTTCGGGGCTCAAGGAACACAGTTTATTCATGCCAAATATAATCATGCCTACACCGAAAACTTAATCCTCGATGTTGATTACAAAAAATCGAGTGGGAGCGGTGTCCTTCGAGAATCTGCTTTTTCTTTAAATGATGTGGGACTTCAGTTGATTCGTTCAGGCCAACGTTATTCTACGCGTATTGCTGGAGCTTTTAAATTAAATACGGTTTCTCATTCTGGTGGACTCATAGCGGTTGATTCAATAATAGAACTGTATGGACTTGAATTCGCTTCTGTGCAAAAAGAAAATGCTGACAGTAAAAATAAGATTGGACAAGTAGAATGGGAAAATTACTTCAACTTCCTTCCTGATTCAACCAAGCAACTCGGTTTAAAGTCTTACCATGCTTACACAATTCAAAACAGAGTTTATACAGAATATTTTGACAGCTTAGATCAAATTTACACCTATACCAACATCAGTCAAGATTCCACACGCGACCAATCTAATTTAGCATCAATTACCAATGGTGCCGGGGTATATTTCGATTCGAAGTTTTTTTCTATTGATGGATTGCTAGATTATCGTTATTGGGATCTACAGAATTTAGGTATACATACTGATACGACAGAGATAGGATTAAGATCGAACTTACGTATATTCTTCAAAAATATTCTAATTCAGAATCAATTACACTTTAATCTAATTGGTGCAGCCAACGAATTTAATGATAGGGTTACAGCTAGCTATCAATCGGATAAGTTAAAAGTTGCAGCAGACTATTTCATCGAAAGTAAGACACAATCTCCTTTGCAACGAGCATATTTCTCTAATCATACTTGGTATAAGAATTCATTGAGCAAACAAACTTCAACTGGGGTAAATGCTTCAGCAGGTTATCAATTTGTGCCAAAAAAATATAGCGTGGGACTTTTCGGAGGATTCACAAGTGTTATAAACCCTTTTTTATATAACGGTGAGAATTGGGAGAATGACACCATCGATTTTAATTATGCAACTTTCGGATTAAATGGTGCTTTTAAATTCGGTCCATTACATATCAATCCAAAGTTTATTTACTCAGTTTCAAAGAATGGTTATCTACCTTCTGTTCAAGCCTTGGGTAGAGTTTTTCTTAAAGGGAAATTGTTTAAAGCAAAGAAACTCGAAGCGATGATTGGGGCAGACGTATCTTACACATCGTCATATAGATTAAAAACATACATCCCTTATATGGATACATACGCATGGAATAGTAATGATGTGAGAACAAATGCTTTAACTAATATGCACGCGTTTATCGCACTGGGGATTTCTGAATTTAGGTTCTTCCTTCGTTATGAAAATATTGGGTATTTCTGGAATAATCAATTAGATCAAGAGGTTGTAAATTATCCAATTGCTGGAACAAGAATGAGAGTGGGCATTACTTGGGACTTTTTTAATTAAAAAAGGAAGAACGATGAAACAAGGTTCATCGTTCTTATACCTAACCTACCTTTTTACAACTAAACCTAGAACAAATTTAACTTCAAAGGACCTCTATTGCAAGATATTATGCGCAGAATGAACATAATGCAGCTTTGATTGAATTTTTGCATGTTTTAGGTTCATATTTAAACCTATTCTAATGAAGATTTTATTGTTGTTTAGGTCCTTTCACTATATTTGCCTAAAAACTAACAAATGAAATTACTAGAAGACAAAGTTGTTCTGATTACTGGTGCCTCAAGAGGTATTGGTAAATCAATTGCTGAAGAATGTGTTAGGCAAGGAGCTAAAGTTGCATTTACATACCTATCATCAGTAGAAAAAGCACAAGCCTTAGAAAAGGAACTTGAAGCATTAGGTGGAGAAGCTAAAGGATTTAAGTCTGATGCATCAAAATTTGATGAAGCTCAATCATTAGTTGATAATGTTGTCGAAGCCTTCGGAACAATTGATGTTCTAGTAAATAACGCAGGTATCACAAGAGATACTTTATTAATGCGTATGACAGAGGAGCAATGGGATGAAGTTATGAATACGAATTTAAAATCGGCATTCAATTTAACTAAGGCTGTTCAACGTCCTATGTTAAAAGCAAGAAAAGGATCAATCATTAACATGTCGTCTGTAGTTGGTGTCAGCGGTAATGCTGGTCAGTCGAACTATGCGGCATCTAAAGCAGGATTAATCGGATTTACAAAATCAATTGCTCAAGAGTTAGGTTCAAGAAATATTCGTTGTAATGCGATTGCCCCTGGTTTTATCGAAACAGAAATGACTGCTGCATTAGATGAGAAAGTGGTAGCTGAATGGAGAAACTCAATTCCTTTAAAGCGAGGAGGAGCACCGAAAGATGTTGCTGATTTAACCGTGTTTTTAGGATCTGATATGTCAACTTATATTACTGGACAAACTATAAATGTTTGCGGTGGAATGCTGATGTAATTAGTAGAAATAATATTAAAAAAAGCTTCTAGAATTAACTAGAAGCTTTTTTTATGTTAAGTCGTTTCATCAATTTCATTGAGAAAACTAAGCCTTTTCTCAGGATATCAAAATATAATGCGATATAAGTCAAAATACTAAATATCCATATAACAATTAAATTGGCGCTATACGTTTTGTAGTTACTTCCAAAAATCACTTTACCTGGGGCATAAAAAGGAGAATCGAAAAAACGATGGGTGTTCGAAGTGTTGTAAATCGGTGTAGCATTTTGGTAAAGACGACCGTTATAATTTATCAGCTTATTTGATTCCAATTTATTTGTAACCATTTTTACCAATGCCTCATTCTGGAAATTATCTTTTAGGTATTTATATTCCTTCACACCGAGTGAATCAATGATCGCTTGCTCAATAGCAGTGCTTTCATTAATATCCTTAATACTTTGTAGTCTGATATAATTGATGAATTTATCAAATGCTTTAAATTGTTCTTCGCTTAATTGTTTATCTGATGCTATTGTCTCAACACATAATTCGCATTCTAGATTTGTCCATTTGGCCTCTTCCGTTTTAATTTCATTAATAAGCGTTTCTCTAGCGTTTGCAATTTGAACATCTGAACTACTCGTGTCAATCAATTGGCGCTTTAGCGAATTCATTTCAGGAATCCAGTAATCCTTAACCCATTCTGCTTTGTTTATTGTTGCATTTACATCGAAAAAATAATTCTCAAAGTTGTTTGATGAGGACTGTTCAACTACCAAACCTTCATAAGCCCATCTTGACACCATCATGTTTCCTAGCCAAGGAACTTTTGTAGCATTGGAAAGGGAAGGGTGAAGCTTATCAAATTTCACAATAACCCCACTAAATAACAATTGCGGAATGATCATTAAAGGAACCATGATGTAAATTACTTTCGCAGAATTGAAAGCGCTTGAAATATTTAAGCCAACGATATTCGAAAAACATGCCGTAGAAAATAACATGAACCAATATTCAAAATACATTTCACGAATATCGAGGATTGTATTTCCGATAAGAACGAATAAAAGAGATTGGATTGCTGAAATCACAATGAGAATCCATACCTTCGATAATAAGTAACTACTTCGAGATAAGTGAATAAATGCTTCTCGTTCTAGAATCTTTTTATCCTTGTTAATTTCCTCAGCAGCAACTGTTAAACCAAGAAAAATAGATACGATTACAGAAATAAATATGTATTGAGGAATGTTTTCATTTAAGTAATAACTGTAAGTCATCTCGCCCTTAACCCATCCCGAATACTTAATGAAATAGGATAATAGAACGGCAAGAATTGGAGCGACAAGTGCATTCATTAACACATATTGCCTATTTGCAATCTTACTTAGGAAATCTCGTTTTACGTAACTAATGAATTGAGAAAACTTTGACGGTAAAGTATTTTGCTTCTTTGGGACAGAGTTAATTGTTTCAACTTTCTGTTCACTTGTGTTGTCCAAGTATAGAATGTTCCAGTCCTTTGGCCCGCGTTTTCTACTTTCGGATTCGACACCAAATTCATCCACAATTTTCGCGTCAATTAAATTGAAAATTTGCTCAGGATTAACATTACCACACAAATTACATTCTCTCTCATGGGCATTCCCTTTGTAAGAATGAGTTTTGAAATGTACAATTGCATTAAGTGGAATCCCATCGTAAACAGGGAAACCGCCTTGGTCCATGATGATTAATCGATCAAATAACTTAAATATATTTGATGATGGTTGATGTATAACAACGAAAACCAATTTTCCTTTCAAGGATAATTCCTTTAAAAGATCCATGATATTATCAGAATCTCTACTTGATAATCCTGATGTTGGCTCATCTACAAATAGAATCGAAGGTTCTCGAATTAATTCGAGTGCAATATTCAAGCGTTTTCTTTGCCCGCCCGAAATAACTTTGTCTAAGGGAGAACCAACTTTTAAATAGCGAATTTCATAAAGACCTATTGATTTCAACACTTCTACAGTCTTTTTTGCAATTTGATTCGAAGTCAAATGCCCCATGGACAACTTAGCACTGAAAAATAAGTTTTCGAATACACTTAATTCTTCAATCAATAAATCATCCTGATTCACATTCCCAACAACACCTTCCAATAATTGTTGGTTGCTATGTAAATCAATCCCATTAATTTCTACCTTTCCTGATGTGGGTTTAATTTTACCATTAAGGATATTTAGAAGTGTTGTTTTCCCAGAGCCTGAACCACCCATTACACCAATCATTTTGGCTTGAGTAGACTGGATGCTTATTTCTCTTAATGCAGGTTTACCGCTTTTAAAAGAATGCTCAATATTGAGTGCTTTAAAACTTATTTGTTCATGTTCTTCGGCCGAACTAAGTTTGGAAATTAAATCTGAGTAGAATATTTGAGTACTTTTCCCGGTCCTTAGCGTTGAGCCAACATTAAGCACGTGTACTTTATCACCAACAACGTATTTACCATTAATGTACAATTCATCTTTTCCGTGATAACGAAAAAATATGGTCTTAACTGATTCAATATTTACAAAATGAATAGGGGAGTCGAGGCCATCCACAAATCCGGACTTAGCTAATTTAAGTGAACCTAAATCTTTACTACAATAATAAATATGACCAGTTTCATCAACTATTTCCTTACCATTAGAATTTACGAAAGCTACAAGAGTTTCGAATTCTTTCTGAGAAACATTAAACGTATCTGAAACTGTTTGAACAAATTTCAATTCGTTCCCTGTAGTGAAGTCATCTCTATGAATGAATTCGAGGATGCGAATAAGAACAATTATTTTTTGTCGCTGCGTTAACTCAGTGTTTACTTGAGAGCAAATTCTGAGGATTTTAACCGAGTGAAGTGAAGTTCTCTTTTGATCTTTCTTCTTTGAATAAATTCTTCCTCGCGTCGAAATTAAGAAGTCATCAAATATTGATAAATACTTATTTACATCGGCAGAGCTCAGTTCAGTTTTTAGAAAGGAACGAATGATTTCTTTACCCTTAGTCGATTGAATTTCAACAGATTCAGAATCATTTTCAGGTACTTCGTCAACCTTTGCAATAATTGCAAAAAGCTGCATTAACGCACGAAGTATTCTTTCACTCATTCAATATGTAGTATGGGGTTATTTTTCGAATCCAATCAACATTACTGCACAACCAGTTACTTTCAAATCAAGGTCTAATTCTGTTTCAACTGTCACTGGAAGCGTCTCGATAACTTTAAAGTCCCAATAAGGTGCATTCTTATAATTCTTGTTAGAGAAAAGAATATTTCCTTTAGGATCTTTGATTGTAAAAATCACATAGTTTTCTTTATCGCCTGCACTTGCAGCAATACGATAAGTTGTACCACCATAAAAAGTTGTTTTAAACTCAGCTTTTTCACGGTCTAAAAAAGCAGTGTAAACCTGTCCATCAGATATAAAACTACCTCCATCTTCTTGTAATAAAGCTTCACAGCTTGCAACTATGCGTTCACAGTCTTGAGCATTCACATTAGATAATGCAAAAATTGAGAGTAATAAGGATATAATTAATTTCATCGTTTAGGCTTTTGTAATGTTCGATCTAATGCTACTTAACTTCGTTTTGATTTCATTCAAAATCTCTTGATCAAAATCTAATGCTAATGTATGGTGAAAAGTGGTTTTATTCTTTTCCTCATCAGTTTCAGGAGCCGCATATTCATAATTCATAATAATCTTATCGAAAGAAAGTCGAAGATCGGACAAATCAGCAATTAACGTATCGTTACTTCCTCCTTTATTATACTCCGTTAAAATATCAATGATTGAATTTAATGACTGTTTTTGTTCAGCAATTCGTCTTTCAATATCAGGACTTTGTTTTTTTGCATTTAATTCACATGCAAAATAAACAGATTCAATCCACCCACCAGCTAAAATAAGTGCAGATGTTGATTTTCTATTCGCATGTTTTAAAAAGTTATCCGATTTCTTGAAGGCATCAGACATTAATAAAATCATTGAATCAGAATCTCCAGAATTTTCTTCAAAACGCTTTAAGAAGCTCGTGTCGAAAGCTGCATCAAGCCCCAACTCAGCCGTAAGCTTTTCCACAGAGTTCAGATACTTCATTGAAATATTTTTCTCTTCATACAATGCAGAGTATCCCAAGTCAGTTCCATAAATACCTAAATTTAATGCTTGTTGATATTCAGTGATGTAATCACCAACATTTGAATTATCATTCAATAATGTTGCATCAAAACCAACATCTAAACTTTTAATTAAATATGCCGTTTGTACTGGAGAAGGAATACTAAATATTTTCCCGTCAAAAATGGTGTTTAATGAACTATTAGGGTCAAAAACCTCTTCATCAATTGTGTTCTTTTCTTGAGTTTCTGAATCACCACATGATGACAACAAGCTCACACAAGAAATCACTGCGACAGTTGGTAATAATATTTTTCTGATCATAAGTTAGTCTATCGTTAAATCGAGTCTATCGTAAAAATAGCAAAAATAGTGAAAATCCTCATTGATTTCGTACTTTTGTTTATACACTTGTCAAACATGAATATAAGACCGAGAAGAAACCGTAAGAATAGCGTCATTAGAGCTATGGTAGAAGAGACTAAATTGGGGACAGAAAACTTAATTTACCCCTTATTTGTAGAAGACGGAAAAGCAATTAAAACAGAGATTAAATCATTACCAGGGAATTATCGTTGGTCTATAGATACATTACTACCAGAAGTGGAAAGTTGTATCGATTTAGGAATCAATTCCTTTGTTCTTTTTCCTGCCATTCAAGAATCTTTAAAGGACACTGAAGCTTCGTACAGCTATGCAAATGACAATTTCTATTTAGATGCAATTCGTAAAATAAAAGATGAGTTCCCTCATATCTCACTAATGAGTGATGTGGCAATGGATCCTTATTCTTCAGACGGACATGATGGATTAGTTAAAAATGGAATCGTTTTAAATGATGAAACACTTCCAATATTGGGTCAAATGTCGTTAGCTCAAGCTCAGGCCGGAATCGATATTCTTGGTCCTAGCGACATGATGGATGGCCGTGTAGGGTATTTGCGAGACGTACTTGATATTAATGACTATAAAGATGTGAGCATCATGTCTTATTCAGCGAAATACGCGAGTGCATTCTACGGACCTTTTAGAGATGCATTGGATTCAGCTCCCAAAAGTGGTGATAAAAAATCGTATCAAATGAATCCTGCCAATAAACGCGAAGCATTGCTTGAGGCTCAATTGGATTTTGAAGAAGGTGCAGATATGTTAATGGTTAAACCAGCAACGTGTTATTTGGATGTCATTCATATTTTGAAAGAAAATTTTGAAATTCCAATAACTGCGTATAATGTTAGTGGAGAGTGTGCTATGATTTATGCTGCGAGTCAGAATGGATGGCTAGATTACAATGCTGCTATGTCTGAAATGTTAGTAAGTATTCGAAGAGCGGGTGCAGATGGGATTTTAACATATTTTGCCAAAGATTTCGCCAATTTGGTAAAGAAGTAGTTTTTCCACTCGTATTTTTTCGATATATTTAAGGGTATGGAGGATTATAACTTTTCCCAAGAGAAACCTGAATTAATAGAACATAAACCGAAAACAGGATTGTCATTGACCGTTTTTTCAATGGCCTTATTTGTTTTGGTGTTTATGCTAGTGCTAGGTGATGAAGTGAGTTTCATCCTATTCATTTTAGTTGTATTATTAATCCACGAATTGGGACATTTCCTAACTATGAAACTTTTTAAGTATGAAAATGTTCGGATGCTCTTCATTCCATTGATGGGAGCGTTTGTTCAAGGTTCAAAAAAGAACTATTCTCAACGTCAAAGCTTTTTAGTCACGGTGGCCGGACCTTTTCCTGGAATTTTAATCGGTGCTTTATTAATGTGGTATGGAACTGTTGTTCATTCGACTTGGATGATGGAGTTAAGTGGACTTTTTTTAATGCTTAACATTATCAATTTATTGCCTTTGGACCCTTTAGATGGTGGACAAATGTTCAAGCTTTTCTTTAGAAATAATCATGAATTCTTTTTAATGGTTTTCGCATTCATTTCATCCATTGCAATGATTGGGGTGGGTTGGATGATGAATAGTGCGATTATTATGATTTTTGGTTTTTTTATGGGATTCCGAGTGCGTGCGATGCAGAAGCGTTATCAAATGCACAAAGAATTGAAAGAAGTTGATGTAGATTACACGACCACATATAATCTTTTAAGTTACCGTGATTTCGTGAAGATTAAAAATATACTACTTGAGCATACTCCTGCGTTAAGAAAATTTGTGGAACAAGCCTCAGAAGATGAAAGCGACAATGTTATGGCTAGCCAAGTAAACAGCGTTTTAGACGTTCCATTAAACCGGGATGCATCAATCATTTTTAAGTTGATGATATTGCTGTTTTGGGTGGCTTCTTTCATAACCCCATTTCTTTTATTTTTCTACTTAGATCTTAAATGGTATTTCGATGCAATTTAGTGTTGGTGAAAAGGTTGTGTTTTTGAATGAAGTAGGTGGCGGAATCGTTCGGTCGATTAATCACATGAACTTATATTCCGTTGAAGACGAAAATGGTTTTGAGCGTTATTATCGTGCTAATGATCTTGGAAAGATACACGGGGAAGATTACAAAATTGACGACGACCATGTCGCTCTAATTCATGAAGAAGCCGCTTTTACCAAAGTAAATCACGTAGTTTTAAAAGAACAATTAACTGGACGTAGAAGACCAATTGATGTTTGGGAAATCGATTTGCATATTGAAGAAATTACTGATTCTCATCGTGGCTTATCAAATGCTCAAATCCTCACCAAACAATTGAGCGCGTTTAAGATTTTCTTTAACAAAGCGCGCGCGAAGTCTATTCGTAAAGTTGTTGTAATTCATGGTGTTGGAGAAGGGGTCTTAAAGGAAGAAGTTCGCTACTACTTAGATAAAATCCCGGGAATTGAGTACTACGATGCAGATTTTAGAGAATACGGAAAAGGAGCTACAACGATAGAAATACCGTTCAATCAAGATTAATTCAACGCTCTTTTATACAATCGAAATCCTCCTTTCGCTTCTATGAGTTCAAAATTTGGATGATCATCTAATTCTCTGTTTGTAGATTTCGATACAAAGTAAACTGGTTTGTCTATCTCACCATTCATTAACCAATCACGTTCAAATCGTCCACCAGGTAATCCATATGGTTGTTTAAAATAGAAATATTGCGCGTAACTCTTATAGCCATAACACTCTACATAAACATCTTCGCCTTCTAATCCTGAGTAAAATTCAACCACTGGACCTTGTGTAAACCGCTCTATATTAGGTAATATGAAGAATAATACCAACAATAAGGTAATTCCCATCGTAGACGCAATCGATAGGACACTTTTAAGAATTTCATTTCTTTTTAGGAAAACAAATGCAATGACAACACCAATGATAAAGAATATTCCAATTAAAAATTCTAATCCACTCCAAACTAATGGTGTACTTAACGAATCTACAGCAAATGGATCGTTCATATAAGTAAACAACATCTCCTTATTCATTAATACAACTGGCAACAATGCGATAATCAATCCCAGAATTACCCCTAGAATCAAAAACATAGAACGCACATACTTCTTCAATTCCACTTTACCACTGAGTACTTGGTGTAAGTAATAAGCGGCTAAAAAAGACAATGGAATATAAGTCATCGATGAATAATGTATGATTTTTGTCGTGGTAATACTAAAAATGATCATTACTACCCAGAAGATACAAAGCATCCATGTTCGGATATCAAACGGAGTTACTTCTTTACTTCGCTTAAACGAAGGTAATGCAAGGACTGAAATTGGAAAACAGCCAATAAAAACAACAACGAAATGATAATAGAACGGTTGTTCATGACCCGCAACACCAGAACTAAACAACTCTAATTGATATTGTATAAACTGAATCATGATGTCGTATCCATTCTGATATAATTCAATTGATAACCAACTGCAGACCACAACAAAGAATCCAAATAGAAAAAGTAAAATGTATTTAAATTCCGGGAAGATTTTGAACCGTTTAACAACCACATAAACTGAAAATGTCAACCCTAATAATAAAAATCCAACGGGACCTTTAGTTATTACACTCAGTCCACTGAAAATTCCCGCTAATATTGCATATCGAATGATTTTCTCTTCACTTTTTCCAACAACAAGAAGCATGAAGTAAATCGACATGAAAATGAAATAATTAAAAACAGGATCAATAATACCCGATTTGAAATAGAGGTGAGGAAGAAGCGAAGCGAAAAATAATAAAGCCCACATCACACCAAATCGTTGGTCAAAGTGTTTTTTACCGATATAGAAAAAGGTGATCAAATAAATCAATCCGAATAATGCATTTGGAAAACGCGCCGCAAACTCAGTAATTCCAAACAATTTCATTGAAACAACTTGCAACCAAAAGAAAAAAGGAGGTTTCTCCCAAAACGATTGATAGTTGATCTGAACGCGCATATAATCGCCACTTTCAATCATTTCACGCGCCGATTCTGCAAAGTTTATTTCATCCCAATCAAATAAATGAACAAGACCTAGCCCAATAAAAAAGAACAATGAAAGAACACTTAGTACAAGAATTGCAAAGCGTTTATCTGTTGTTAGCTTGTGAATAAAAGACGCCATTATCGTTTAATTATCTTTCGCATTAAGATTAAAAGGAAAATCATAAAACCAATTATGATCAACCTGAAAAGCCAAGTCAAAATAAAATTTGCTTCGGGTTTAAACATTGAGTTTAAAGGTACCGTTTTTCCATCAAAACGTACAAGCGGGTTCATATATAAATCACTATTCGTATTTCTAGCAACCACACGGATGTAGGTGTCATCTTCATCAAATTTATAACTCGCCTTATTCACATTATCCACGACTTGTTTGATTTCTCCATTTTGTCCAACAAACTCTAGTTTATTAGCAATTTCTGCAAATTTCACTTCAAATGTTTCATCCCCAGTCATTAAACAACTGACTAACTTATTATCACAGATCTCATTTCTAGAATTAATACCATAGTTCTGGCCCGCTTTCATATGATTCAATATCGAATCCGAATTACGCACATTTGAATAAATGATATTCCATATTCTAAATGTAGGTTCATTCCGTATATCATGCGTATCATCATTTCCCATAACATAAGTTAATCTCCCAGCAGACAAGGCTTGGTCCCAATATTCATCTGAGATTCGGTAATGATTTAAAACCTCAGTAAAATCGTAATGAACGAGATTTCTCATGTCCCCAAAAGTTCTACCACCACCAAATTTCGGGTGAGCCATGGCAACAACTGCATTCTTTTCCTTCAATTTTTCGATCACTTTTTGTTTATGAGAAGTCAATTGAAAAAGCGGATAATCGAAATAAGAAACTTCATCGGGATTTATGGATAAATAATGTGATTTAAGTACATTGTATCCATGTTCATACTCTGGAATATATAAGTCCGTAAACTCTTTTGCGTAATTACTGATTTTATGATAATTCGAGATCCCAACAATGTCATATCCACGTTTAGAATACTCACGGTATAAATCTTCTTCAGAGTTGTGTCCGTTTGTTATTTTCTCCCAAGCTTCAGAATGTGCGTGAAAATTTGCTCTATACGACGAATCAGGTAGATGCTCATACGGATTATGAATAAAAGTCCCTGAAAAAGGTTTTTCCTCTGGAAAGTTATAAATGGTTGTGTTGATGTAGAAAATAGTAACCGCAAAAATGAAAAGCAACAAGAATAAACTCATTGCTTTCAAAGAAAATTTGCTAAATGACTTTATCGTAATCGCCATTAAGCATGAAATATTTTTGATTTAATTATACCCATTTTATTAAAGAAGTACTTCCAAGAAACACCCAAAACACCTAATCCGTATGTTGTACTTCTTGCAATATTGATGGAGGAAGCATCTTCAAAATATTTTGTAGGACAAGTTACCTCACCAATTTCATATCCTTTATAGAATATTTGTGCCAACATCTGATTATCAAAAATGAAATCATCCGAATTGATATTATAGTTTACGTTTCTCAATACTTCTGCAGAAAACATTCTATATCCTGTATGGTATTCTGAAAGCTTTTGATTCATTAAGATATTCTGAGAAAGCGTTAAAAAACGGTTTGCTATGTATTTATACATAGGCATTCCACCTTTACGAGCACCTTTCCCTAAAATTCTCGAACCGATAACAACAGGATACACATCACGCGCAATGATATATGCCATACTCTCAATAAGTTTAGGAGTGTACTGATAGTCTGGGTGAAGCATTACAACAATATCAGCACCTAATTCTAGCGCTTTGTTGTAGCAAGACTTTTGGTTACCACCATAGCCTTTGTTTACTTCGTGTGTTATAACATGTTTAATTCCTATTTCACGAGCCAAATTCGCTGTGTTATCACTACTTCGATCATCCACTAAAACAACATCATCAACAATGTCAAAAGGGATTTCATCATACGTGATTTTTAATGTTTTTTCTGCGTTATACGCTGGTAGAATTACAACTAATTTTTTTCCGAGAATCATATCTTTAAATAGATGTTATGGTGCAAAAATAAAAACAATCAAAAGAAATCCGTTATTTAACTAGAGATCTTGTCGAAAAGAGTGGATATCATTATGGTTTTCTTCAATTTGATCTTTTACTTTCTTAATTGATTTAGCAAGCATAAATATATCGACCGGGGCATGCTTTCCGAGCCAAAAAAAACTTTCTTGCTCATCTTCAACCGCCATGGCTATATGATAAAGGATATCAAATCCATGTACCTTTAGCCATTGTTGAGCACTTTCATTTCCTTCTGCACCATTTACCATGGCTAGGAGGTGAGGATACCCATTATTTTGCAACCAAGAACGAGCATCATCCTTTAAGTAAATCGCATAAGTTGCCATTACAAGTTCAGGGTAACCATTATCCTTCAACCATAGCATAAATTCATCACTACCTTCAATGGCTTTGCTCCAAGCGATAATAATTTTGGCTGGATAGTTTATAGGTTTTACTTCGGACTTATTTAATCCGCCCACATCATGCTTTCTCTTTTTTCTAAACCAACTAGCCATTTGTATAGAATAAATATGAGATTAATATTGCTGCAATTATTCCGACTAGATCGCATAAAAGTCCAGCACCAGCAGCATAACGAGTATTTTTAATGTTGACAGAGCCAAAATAAACGGCCAATACATAAAATGTTGTTTCTGTAGACCCTTGCATAGTTGCCGCAATTTTTTCTTGCATCGAGTCTATACCAAAATTATT
The DNA here is from genome assembly GCA_041596895.1 of Crocinitomicaceae bacterium. Taxonomy (GTDB): domain Bacteria; phylum Bacteroidota; class Bacteroidia; order Flavobacteriales_D; family Crocinitomicaceae; genus UBA4466. The sequence goes on from JBFHHS010000048.1 coordinate 14,590, forward strand.
CATAACTTCTACATACGCACCACGAGCACCACCACCACTTAACGGCTTCATAAAGGCAACCGGCAAAGCATCAACCCATTCTAATACGGTAGCGCCGAAAAATATTGCTACCTCTTTAATTCCATCTGTAATCACGTCAAGGGTTCCAGAAGCTCTAAACACAGCAATCGCAGCTAGCATTGCCACTAAATAAGGGATAATTGAAATGGCAACTCCAAACCCTTCCTTGGCTCCATCGATGAACGACTCATAAACATTTACTTTTTTTCTCCAAGCGAGGAGCATAAAGACAATGATGACAAAGAAGATAATGAAGTTACCCGCAACATTAGAAATCACATCAGAATTCTGTGGGTTATTCATCACATAAATCAATAATCCTGCAATAAAAGCAGTTACACCTCCCAAATAAGCCAGTATTACAGGTTGAAACAAATTAATTTTCTGACGAATTGACACGAAAATCAACCCAAAAAGTGACGAAATAAATGTAGTTATTAAGATGGGCAAGAATACACTTGTAGGCGAAGCAGATTCTGCTCGTAATGCAAATATTGAAACTGGAATTAATGTCAATCCAGATGTATTTAAAACCAAAAACATGATTTGTGCATTGGATGCACGGTCTTTCTCAGGATTAAGTGATTGCAACTCCTTCATTGCTTTTAGTCCCAGTGGTGTAGCTGAATTATCTAGGCCAAGCATGTTCGCGCTAAAATTCATCATCATAGCTCCATTTGCAGGGTGATCCTTTGGAACTTCGGGAAACAATCGCGAGAATAAAGGTGAAACCAACTTTGTCAAATGATTGATAGCGCCACCATTTTCTCCAATCTTCATAATCCCCATCCAAAAACAAAGAATCCCCGTTAACGACAATGAAAGTGTGAATCCTGTATCTGCAGCTGAGAAAAGTGAATCAACGAGATTTTTAAAGATATCTAAATCTTGCCAAAAAAGAAGCTTACTAATTGCTACAACCATAGCAATTACAAACATTCCGATCCAAATTCGATTTAATAGCATAAACAAATATCAATATTTATAGAACGCCAATTTGTGAAAAGGAAACGAACTATTAACAGTCCATTAATGATAATGTTCCGGTGGCGAACAGATTGTCACAAAATTCTCCAATAAAATTCGACCAAAGTTACCTGAAACTTCAGGATGAAATTGAACCCCAAAAATAGTTTGTTCTTTATTCTGCATCACTTCATTTACGCAACTATCAGAAGATGCGACTAAAGTAAATCCAGGAGGGACAGATATTGTTTCACAGTGATCTTGCATCATTTCAAAATCAATTGGTAATCGATTTAATAAAGGACTCGTTTCAAAAGATCCAATTTCTTCCCAATCGCGCACTGGAGACATTTTTTGAGCAAAAGCTCCGTGAATCAGTCCTATTATCTGATGACCAAAGCAAATCCCTAAAACCGGAACAGCACTGTTTTTAATCCATGATAATATATTTACATAAGGAGTAGGGTCCACATCTGTAATTAATATTGGTGCTCCAGAAATAATAATCCCCTTTACAT
>JBFHHS010000049.1:0-15998 GCA_041596895.1 Crocinitomicaceae bacterium
CTCTCGCTTCTTTAAAATACCACTTAAGTCCGTTTTGTTCACTTTACCTTTTATAGTGAACGTTTTTAAATTTCTTGCTAACATGTATGCAGCAAGTCCGGTTAATCCTATTGTTAAATAGTAGAAAATAGCCAGTAACCAACTTGGGAAGATAAAGTAGTAAAAAAGGAATATTACAGGGATGTTAATGATGCCAATTGCAAGCGCACCTAAAATCATTTTTACTGATGCCCAAAATACTTTTCTCTTGAATGATTTTTCTACAAATCGTTTGACTAAAATGTACGGAATAGCACAATGTATAAAACCTAAAATAGAAAAAGGAAAAAGTAAGATCATATTCAATACTTCTTTCAATCGACTGCCGCTTGGATTCTCTTTCTTCCAATAGACATACTGTTCTTCTAGTTTAAAACGTTTTAATAAGCTGAAGTATGTTTGGGCTTGCTTTTTTAAATCGGCTAATTTTTTATTTTCCTCTAAATCTTGTTTGTTTAACCAATTGGCAAGTTTTTGAGAGTATTTCCAACGATCATACAAGGATAATTTCTTATCAAAATTGAAAGCATTCATTCCTTTACGCGTAATTATCATGATGTTTTCATGGAAAGGAGCAAGTTCTTTGTCGGCTACATGAGTGATTTGTTCTTGCATCAATTTCTCAATGCGCTTCGTCAAATCATTGATTATCTTGTTTGGATTCTCTTCGTATTCTTTGCGATAATCATTCAGACAAATTTTATCAGAATAGGACAAAAGAAAATCACTCCCAAGTTGGTTTGGGAAAGAATAGTTACACCCCGTTGCAGCGATGTAGATTTTTTTCTCCCAGTTTAAATTCGATAGCGTTAAAAAGCCAATTCTTACAGCTCCTTTTTTGACAGGCTTCAATCTTCTTATGAAGACATCGTCCGTAAATCCTTCTCCAAAAATGAGTAAGTTCTTTCCTTTTTTTAAAATCGTTGAACAACGTTCAAAGACTTCTTCATTCTTTTTTTTCGTATCCTCTCCATCATGTTGCCTGTAAATCGGTAGCATGTGTACAGCAGTTAAGAAAGGAGTTGTTGTTTTTGTGAAGACATCAGATCGAGTCATGAAAAATACAATTGGCTTTGCAAATCTTGCGACAACCAATGGATCCATGAATGAAGCTGTATGATTACTTACGTAAATTGTACTTCCTAATCGTTCTTTTGGACCGTTAACCGTTAATCTTCTTGGGTAAAAAATTCTTAGTGTATATGATAATACAGCATAAATAATAGCATAAAATGGATGCATGTCTTACTCTATTCTTTTTTTGTTTTTTATTTTGTTTCTTCTTCTTCGATGAGGCGATGACCGTCTTCTACATTCTTGTTTTTATTGTTGCCAATGTATATTCCGAGTTGAATTTCATGGGTTCCATTACCAGAAGTTCTGAGAATTCCAGTGGACATTTCATAACCGTATGAAACATAGAAGTTTTTAATGATATTTGCTCCAATTTGAAGTGCAATTGAATTTCCTGTGCGATAATATCCACCTAGCCAAATAGATGAGTTGTATGTGAATCGTGCTCCAGCATCAATTGAAAATGGTGCGTTTTTCGTGTATTTAGCCATGATAGCCGGTTCAAATCCAAATCTATCCCCAAGTGAAATCGCGTATTTCATTGTTCCGAAAAAATGACGGTCATAATAGTTGCCTGTTTCAAAACCATCAAAACTTGCTTTGTTTTTAAAAACTTGAGTTGTGGAAATTCCTGCAGAAAAACGCTTTCCATAAAGGATAATTCCGGCGTTGGCATCCAAGAAGTTTTGTGAAGATGAAGCTCCTAAAAAATTTGAGTACGCCAAGTCATTCTCTTCGTATAGAGAAACACGGTCTTGATCTATTCTGAAATTACTCCAACCAATTCCAATACCAACTCCAAAATTTAATTTTTTTGAAAATGGTAAATGAATCGAGTAGCTTCCATGGAATGAGGATTTGGCAAACGGGCCAATTGCATCATTCATTGCTTTTCCTCCAACCACGTGTTTTGTTTTTCCCACTGTATTAGTAGGACTACTGAATAGTGCTTTATCTTCTTTGTTGAATGCAGAAAGTACTTGTTCTTTTTTTGTTCTAATTTGACTGTTTGCGGTTAGCATAAACGAACGTGGACCACCGTTGTAGCCAAGCCATTGAGTACGTGAAGTTAACTCAATCTGAGCTACACCGTTTAATCCTCCCGCAGCTGGATTTAGAATGAAAGGGTTGTTTACGTTGTTTAAGAAATAAGCTTCTTGCTGTGCCATTCCATTTAGCGATAACGCGATAAATGAAATTGTCAATAGGTATATAATTCTGTTCATTGTTTCGTGTTTTCTTAATGGATAATGCTAATGTCACCATTCAAAATCGTTCCTTCCGCATTGTTTAATTCAATCTTGTAAAAGTATGTTCCCATTGGAAGTTGCTCTCCGTTGTGAGTCCCATCCCAAGGTTCTTGATAACCATTGGATTCAAAAATAATTGAACCCCAACGATTAAATATTACAACGGAACAATCTGGATAAAGTACTTCAATGTTATCAATAACAAAAAGATCATTTTTTCCATCAAAATTTGGAGTGAACATTGTCGGTATTTCAGGTTCATATCCATCACAAACTTCAACGAATAGGGTTAAAGTGTCTTGTAATGTTGGACATCCATTTATTTGTGAGGATAATATAATTTCATTCGTCCCGGCAGATAGATTTGAAATTGAAACCGTGTCACCATTCAAATCGATAATTCCATTACCTATACTAAACTCCCAATCTCCATTGTTTTCATTCCCATAGAATTCGACTTCATTCTTGTCTGCACATAAATCATTGTCTTGATAGTTGATTATTGGTTTTCTGTTTGTTACAACAATTACAGAGTCAGAAGTAGCGGGACAAGCACCATTAGAAATTGTCCAAGTAAACAAATTGTAACCTGCTTCACCAATTAGTGCGATTGTTGTATTAGATGTAGCAAGTGTTATTGTTGCATTTCCATCGGTTGTCCAATAACCGTTTCCAGAAGAAGGTGAGTTCGCAGCTAAATTGATGGACGCTAACTCACAAGCGAATATACTATCTGCAGCAATGTTTGCTGGTAACGGAGAATCAAGTACATTTATAATAAGTGTATCGGAAGTAGTTCCACAGGCAACAGAGCTTACACTCCATTCGATAATGTTTTCTCCTGCGGCTAATGTGTTAACTCCTGTTGAATTTGCAAATTGATTATTGAATGCCCCAGTTCCTGAAATTACACTCCATAATCCCGTCCCAGATGTTGCTGCTTCAGCATTAATAACTGTAGTGTTTATATCGCATAGGTTAAGTGTATCGTCCAAAATATTTGCCTGAGAAGGAAAGTCTAAAACTTCAATTTGAAAAGTACATGTAGATTGATTTCCAGAGGAATCTATTGCCGTATATTCTTGGTTTGTGATTCCTACAGGAAAAGTATCTCCTGATGTTAACCCTGAGAGGTCTGTTTGACTTAAATCAACTTCACAGTTGTCAGTATAAATTGGGTCAGCGTATGATACTATTGGGTCGCATGTTGAAATATTTGCCGGGCAGGTGATTGTTGGGTTTTCCGTTTCGATAACTGTTAGGTTAAAGGTACAGCTAGCAGTATTTCCACCGGCATCTGTAATGTCCATTGTAATTGGGTTTATACCTGGATTTACTATAGAGCCAATTGCTGGTGTCTGAACAATACTGTAGTCAGGACAATCGTCTGTAACTGTTGTAATTGATCCGTAATTTGGTAGTGTGTAATCACAGCTCGTACCATTGTTAACCGTCACATCGCTTGGACAACTAATTGTAGGTGCTGATATATCATCTGGAATGATCGTCGTAATACATGTGCTTATGTTTCCTTGATCATCAAATAGTGTAATAAGGACATTCGTCGTTCCGCTTCCAGTATTTCCTGGTGCTGGGTTTTGCGTTAATGTCATGCTTGAGAATACCGAACAATTGTCAGAACCTGTAACCATTCCTGTGATATCAGGCACAGTATATTGACAGCTAGAATTCATTGGTAAGTTAAAATTCGCGGGACAATTTACTGTTGGAGGTGTGGTGTCAGATAATAGTGCTGTAAATTGACAGTCGACCGAATTCCCTGCCTCATCTTGAACCGTCATAGTGACTAATGTATTGGATGTAATTGGGGTTCCACTCAAAGGAGATTGTGTAATAATTAAGTCACCTATTGGAGTGCAATTATCCGAAGCCGAAATGATTCCTGTGTAGTCGCCTATAATTCCTTCGCAGTTGCTATCTACAATTGCATTCTGATTTGGTGGACACAGTGATATCGTTGGGTTCACCTGATCTTCAACCACAAGGTTAAATGTACAAGAACTAGAAAGCGAAGATTCATCGAATACTGTGATGGTAATTACATTCGTACCAGTTGGCATTAATGTTCCAACGGCCGGGGATTGTGAATAAACCATGGATGGTTCCGGTGTGCAATTGTCATTCGCAACCGCTAAATTGGTGTAGTCAATAAGTGTAAAATCACAATTTGTGTTTGTACTTACTGTCGTTGTTCCAGGGCATGTAATCGTAGGCGCAGTAACATCTGGTGTTAGCAGGTTAAAGTGACATGTATTTGAGTTGGAAGAACCATCAGTTGCTGTAATTGATATGATAGTATTTGAACCAACCACTGACCCAGCGGGAGGAGATTGAATTAATGTTGGTGTGAAATAAGTATCACAGTTGTCTGTTGGGACCAGTCCTGTGATATAGTCTGGAACTATCGCTGTACAGGCAGCATCTAGGTTAATGGTCTGATGTATTGGACAAACAAGACTAGGAAGAATTGTATCCAAAACTGACTGCGTGAAAGAGCATTGACCTTGGTTGCCCGAAGCATCAGTGACAGTTAGTGTGATTGTTGGACTCGAAGTTATATTTACAAGAGTACCTGGTATTGGAGATTGTGTTACAGTTAGACTATTTAAACAATTGTCGGTTGGAGCAGCCAATGAAATATAGTCTCCAATAGCAACCTCGCATGTGTTGTTTACGTACAATGGAATCTCTGCAGGACATATAATGGCAGGACTAACATTATCTACTGCTGTTACATCGATGTTGTCTATCGCGATTGGAGTTCCGCTAACCGTATTGTTGTCATAGGTGAATCGAAATCCTAAATCGAAAATCATGTTATTAACTGAAGTCGGGAGATTGATAGTTGTTGATGTCCATACAGTTGATGCTGGCAAATTTGGTCCCACTGCGGTCCATGTGGATCCATTGTCCAAAGAAAAGACAACTTCGCAATAGTCGTTTACAGAACTCCCGTTGAATTGGTAGTCGAAATCTAATACAACTGTTTCTAAACATTGAGCGTCAATTTGTGTTGAAGATATTGAGCTTAAACTTCCAGAAGGGGCATTGCTAAAGATGAATTGTTCCGTTCCAGTGGCTCCGCAACCAGCAACAGTTCCATTTGTTGGACCCGAAGAAATATACATAGAATTAGAACCTGCCAAAGTAAGTCCGTTTCCAGCACAAACATCAAATATCCATGAATTGGGACTTGTGCTTGATGAGATTGTCCAGTTTGATCCGCCAGTTTCAAAATCATCTTGGAAAATTGAAAAAGAGGTTTGACCATAAACACTTGTTGCCAAGGCAATAGCGAGGATGGAGATGAATTGCTTTATCATATTATTCGACTGAGTTCTAGTTCGTAGTGGGCAAATATACTTTAAAGAATTGGCATCCGAAAAAGGTTGATGACTTATGAAGTAGTTAACACCTAAATTGCTGAAAACTTTTATTCTGAATTGAATGTCGACTTGATGACGGAAGTATCTTTAACTTAAAATTTTGAACCAATGAAAAATGCAGGGATAATATGTGGAGGCTTCTCATCGGAATTTGATATTTCAGTGAAAAGCGCAACAAACATTTTAAATAATTTTCCTTCTGAATATCGCCCGTTTTTAATCTTATTGAAAAAAGAAGGTTGGTTCGTTCGTTTTGATGATGGCAGCCTAACAGAAGTTAATTCAAGAGATTTGACATTTGAATTGGGAGAGGAAGTTATCAAAATCGATTTCGCGATTGTATATGTGCATGGGGATCCTGGAGAGAATGGTAAGGTACAAGCTTATCTTGAAATGATCGATATACCCTACATAAATTCTGGACCGCTTGCATCACAACTTTCATTCGATAAATGGTATTGTAACCAGTTTATCAAAGGGTTTGGTTTTAACGTCGCTGATTCAATTTATTTAAGTGATTCTGCAGCCCACATTGATGTTGACAAAATTGTAAATCAATTGGGGTTACCAATATTTGTAAAACCATGTGATTCAGGTTCTAGTTTCGGAATAGCAAAAGTTAATAAAATTGAAAACTTAGAATCCGCTATACAAAACGCGTTTGCTGAAGGGCGTACCGTTGTTTTAGAGGGGTTTTTAGATGGTGTGGAAGTGACTTGCGCAGCATATAGAGATGAGAATGGAGTCCAAACGTTGCCGTTAACCGAAATCGTTTCAGAAAATGAGTTTTTTGATTTTGAGGCAAAATACCATGGTTTATCTCAAGAAATCACTCCAGCACGAATTAGCCAAGAACTAACTCTAAAAGTGCAAGATATCACTACTCGAATTTATAATTTAATGCAATTGCGTTCTGTTGCTCGAATTGATTTTATGCTTGTTGATGATGTTCCACATATTATTGAAGTGAATACAACACCTGGATTTTCTGATGAAAGTCTTGTTCCAAAAATGCTTGGCGAAGCAAATATTTCAATTCAAGAATTTTGGACTTCCATTATTGAAGCTGAACTCTAGTAAATAGCCATTACGTTGAATAATGCAGCCATTTTTTGCTTTAACACATTTGAGCTGCATTCGTGGTTGTTTACGATTAAAGCAAAAGCATATTTCGATCCAGATTTGGAATCTACATACCCAGCATAGCTTTTGATACGTGACATGGTTCCACTTTTTGCAAACAATCTGTTCTGAGCTGCTTGACCTTTGCAAACATTGCGTAGCGTTCCACTAACTCCTGCTATTGGAAGTGATGATTTGTATTCATTACTATATTTACTTTTATCCATTTGGATAAGTAATTCAGTAAAATGCGCCGCTGAAATTGCATTTGATCGAGATAATCCACTGCCGTCGTTTAAATGTAGCCCAGAAGTGTTGAATTTATTCGCCCAATGTTGATCCATCACTTTTATTCCTCCTGAGGTGCTACCATCGTTCGATTTTTCCCAGCCAACCAAGGTTAGCATGTGCTCAGCGAAAAGGTTAACACTCTTCATGTTAGTATAGTTAATGATATTTAAAAGTGATTCGCCTTCATGTGTATGAATTAATTCTCTTGATGCATAATCAGATGATTTAGAAGAGATGTGCATTAATCGAGCTGATTTATAGTCTGATAAAACGGCTATCTGATTTTCTTCTAGAATTTGCTCTAATTCATAGGCAAATTGTAATTCAGGATCAGAAATACTCGCTCTCACTAAGAAGTCTTTGTGATTAATTGGAAGTGTTCCAGATGCATATCTGATATTTGAATATGGTCCTCCGTAAAAATATACGTTGTCTCCCTTTTTTGTTGAGGAAGTTATGTAGTTGAAGAACTCGAGATTAGGCGAAACAGGTTCTATTGAATTCACTTCGACTGGTCCTCCAACATGCGCTGAAGTGTTGAATTTGAAATTGATTAGATTGTCAAAAATGGTAAGTCCTGATGGCCCAGCACCATAGTAATTGCCCAAATCCGACCAGTTCCATCCATCCGGAACGCCTTCGTAACCAAATTCTGATGCGTCAGCTATAACAGATCCTGAAATTGATTTGATTCCCTTGGATAAAATTTGATCTTTCCATGCGACTAAAAAAGCTCTTTTTTCGGCTTCGTTTACAAAATATTTTGAACCTAAACTTGGATCTCCCCCTCCTCGAATCCAAAGGTTACCATGAAGTGTTCCTGTAGAGTCGATTTGTCCATCAATATATAGCCTGGTTTTCGATTTGTAGTTTGGTCCAAGAAGTTCTAAGGCTGTAGCTGTTGAAAATAATTTTGCTGTTGAAGCGCTTGGTAATGAGTTGTTTGAGTTGTGAGAAGCAACAACCTCTCCCGTTTCTAGATTGACAACATTGAAACTTATGGATGCATGATTAAAAACGTGATCATTACAGAATTTATCTGCCGCATTTTGAATAGGATTTTGTCCAACTGCGAAGTTTAGAGTGATATACGCGGTTAATAGGATGAGACTTAGTATCTTCATTGCATCATTTTTTGGTAAATTTCTATAAGATAGTCCAATGAATGTGCCAATGACAATAAAACTTTTTAACAATGAGTTGAGTTTTAAATTGGATAATTAGAATGAAAACGAGTGAGGAACACGTGGGAAAGGTTAAGGTTTTAAGAATAATCAACAGGTTCAATATCGGAGGACCAACATATAACGCTACATTTTTGACATCTTTTATTGGTGATGATTATGAGACCATGCTTGTGGGGGGACTACCAGATGAAGGAGAATCTGATTCCCTTTATATTCTTGATAAATACGGAGTGGAACCAACGTTAATAAAAGAAATGGTGCGACTACCCAATTTAAAAAGTGACAGAGAAGCCTATAAGCGATTAAAACAAATTATTCAAGAGTTTCAACCGGATATTGTACATACACATGCTTCCAAAGCGGGAGCGTTAGGGCGTAGGGCGGCATTTTCTTGTAAAGTTCCAATAGTCGTACATACATTTCATGGTCATGTATTTCATTCATATTTCGGTAAATTAAAAACATCAATTTTTAAAAACATCGAACGAAGTTTGGCTCGGAAGTCTGATGCAATTATTGCTATTTCTGAGATTCAAAAAAAGGAGTTGACTGAGATTCACAAAATTTGTAAGAAAGACAAAGTTGAAGTGGTTCCTTTGGGGTTTGATCTTCAACCCTTTCATGATAAACGTTTTTCTGAACGTGAAAACACTAGAGAACAATATGGCGTTCTGGAAGATGAGGTTGCAATTGCAATCGTTGGTCGTTTGGCTCCAATAAAGAATCATGACTATTTTTTAGAAGTAGTTGAGGAGGTGTTTGGGAAAACTGATCAACGAATCAAGTGTTTTATTGTGGGAGATGGCTCTGAAAGAGAACATATCGAAGGCAGAGTTAATGAGATTAATGCAAAATTTAACCATTGCTCTATTGAAATGACTTCTTGGATTGCGGATATTGGGGCTTTTAATGCAGGAATGGATGTGATTTGTTTGACATCTAAAAATGAAGGGACGCCAGTGAGTTTGATTGAAGCGCAAGCAGGAGGTATTCCTGTGGTAACGACAGAAGTAGGTGGGGTGAAAGATATTGTGAAGGATGGAGAAACAGGGTTTGTAATTCCTTTGGGACAGCAAGAATTATTCGTCGAACGGTTATTGGATTTAGTCGAAAATGAAAAAAGTCGTGAAAAAATGTCACAAAATGGATGGAACTACGTACAAGAAAAATTCCATTACAAAACATTGGCCCATAATATGGATCAATTGTACCGAAAACTAATTGAAAAAAAACGACATGCGAAGCAGAAATAAACTTGTTTTTTTAAGTGTGCTAGGATTTATTTTCTTGCTTCAAAGCTGTGGAGTGAATAGCAATTTGATGTTCAAAGAGGCGAAAGGTGAAGTGAATTATGATTCGATTCCACTTACTCCGATTGAAGACTATCAGATTTCTGCCGATGATAAAATAAAATTTACGCTTTCAACAAACAATGGAACTGAAATCGTTGAACGATTAACCGGAGTGTCTGATTCGAGAATTATTCAAACGAAAGAAATGGAATACATCGTGCGCAGAAATGGTTCGGTTGAATTACCCGTGATTGGCTCTGTACATGTTGAAGGATTGTCAATTGAAGCGTGTGAAGATACGTTGACATCAAAATTCGCCGTAGAATACAAAGATCCGTTTGTTCAAGTTGAAGTTACGAATCAACGGGTAATCGTTTTTCCAGGTAATGGAGCAGACGCCAAAGTTGTTCCTTTGACAAACTCGAATACAACATTGATGGAAGCATTGGCTCAAGCTGGTGGGATTACCGATAGAGGGAAAGCAAATACAATAAAACTAATGCGTCGTGTTAATGGCGAACGACAGGTGTACGGAATTGACCTTTCCACTATGGAAGGGTTGAAGTATGTAGATATGATTGTTCAAGCAAACGACTATATTTACGTCGAACCAACACCTGAATTAGGAAAAGAAATCGCAGAAGATATTGTGCCAGTAGTTTCACTTATTTCCAGTGCAATTTTCATTATTTCAGCAATTAATATTTTAAAGTAGTTTGAGTCAGAAGCAATCACTTATTATAAATAAAACGTATGATCCTCTTATTTTAAGAACGATCCTGAAACGCTATTGGTGGTGGCCAGTAACTTTCGTTGCTATATTTAGTTTATTCGCATTTTTCTATTTGAGATATACTAAACCAGTGTATGAATCGTCAATGACGATTCAACTTTCAGATAAGGATAATGCCAAAGAAATCTTAGATATCGAGAATTTCAATTCAAGAGACAATCAAATCTCCAGTGTTGTCGAACTTCTGCGCTCTGAATTGCTTTTTGAACGTGCATGCGATAGGTTGAATATGAATGTCAGTTTGTATTCTAGAGGGAAAATCTTAACTGAAGAGAAGTATTTGTCAAGTAGTTTTCATGTTTTACCATACGAATTGTCAGACTCATCTTTGATTGGAGGAGAGATCGCAGTGTTATATGATAATGATGTGCTGAAGTTGAGCTACCTGAAAAATGGGAAGAAAAAAATAGTATCGGGAAAATTAAATGAGCATATTTCTAATGATGATTTTGATGTTGTACTGAAAGTGATGGACAACAATAGTTTCCTTGATGCGATCGAACAAAATGAACTCTATTTCTCGTTTAATAGTGTTAAAAGTGTAAGTGAGCGATTAATTCCAGGTTTAACTATTACACCCATTGATGTCAATGCTAAAACGATTGGCATTTCATTTCGAGGGCACAATGCCCAATTATGCCATGATCTAACTTTGGCTGTTTCTAATTCGTTTATCGATTTTGATGAAGAAAATAATAGAAAAGGTTCGGAGAATATCTTGAACTTTATTGACGAACAATTGGATTCATTATCAAATGAGCTGAAATCATCTAAGGATAGTTTAATGCTTTTTCAGCGTAGACAAAATCTTCCTGATCCAGAAACGGTTGGAGAGACGATTAATGAGAATATCGTAAAGCTTCAAGATCAACTGTTTGTGATTGAAGATGAGTTAAATTCATTGATCACAGTGCAACGAAAGCTGTCCTCCAATATCAATCGTCTTGATGTCTATAGATTATTGCCTGAAATGTTAGGGAAGAGCTATGAGGCTGCATTGGTTCAGCATATTGAAGACCTACATCAATTATTGGAACGTAAAGAGGATTTACTTTATAAAGTAACTGAAGAAAACGCAGAAGTAAGGGCTCTAGAGCAGAAAATTAGTTCGAAAACAGCATTGATTCAGCGAAGTATTGAAGCTGTTCAGGCTCGATTGAATTCGAATGCTAAAATTTTAAGATCTAAAATTGGAGGGTATCAAGGCGAAATATTTGAATTACCTGAAAAACGCATGGAGTTTACTCGTCTTAAAAACATTCAGGATTTAAATGAAAAGTATTTTACTTTATTGACAGAGAAAAAGCTGCTTTATGCCATTTCAGATGCAGGATATGCTTCGTCTAATATTATTTTAAGTAAGCCAAAGGTTTCAAACATTCCTGTTGCTCCCAACAAAAACTTTATCTATGGTAGTTTTGTCATGTTTGGAGTGATTTTAGGTCTTGGGGTTATGTTCTTGAAGTATTTGATGTTCAATGAAATTAATATGATCGAGGATTTGGAAAATGTACTTCCAGCAAAAGCTTCAATTTTGGGTGGTGTTCCCTTGTTTAAATACAATATGGAGTATTCTCAATTGATTGTTGCTGAAGCTCCAAAGTCCATGATGGCTGAGTCTATGAGAAAAATCAGGACAAATCTAAGTTACATCAATCCAAACTATAAAACAATCGCCATCTCATCCTCAATCTCTGGAGAGGGAAAAACATTTGTCGCATTAAACTTGGGTGGGATTATTGCCATGTCTGGAAAGAAAACAATTCTTTTGGATTTGGATTTAAGAAAACCAAAAGTACATCTCGGATTTGATGCGGATAATAATCATGGAATGAGCTCATTGATTGTAAAACAATGTACGCTCGAAGAAAGTATTCAGAAATCAACAGTGGAAGGCTTCGATTTTATTACAGCTGGACCAATTCCACCTAATCCTTCAGAGCTACTTTTAAGTGATCGCTTCAAAGAAATTGTTGAAGAGCTTAAGGAGATTTATGATGTTGTAATTATTGATAACCCTCCGGTTGGATTAGTTTCTGACGGAGTCAAGAATTTAACGGATGCCGACATTCCAATTTATGTCTTTAAGTCACATTACTCTAAACGTCATTTCGCAAATAGAGTGAAAGAGCTATTTGAAATGCAGCAATTGAAAAGCTTAAATGTGATTCTTAATGGTGTACAGACTTCAAAAAGTTCTTCGTATGGATATGGTTATGGGTATGGATACGGTTATGGAAATGGATATTTAGATGAGGATACTGCTAAGTTCAAAAAAGCAGATCGCGACATGAAGTGGTACAGAAGAATTTTTAAGAAGAATGACAATTAGTAAAACGGATATTGAGGGAGTGTTGATCATCGAACCTAGGGTTTTTGGGGATGAACGAGGTGAATTTTTTGAAAGCTTCAATAAGAAAATATTTGACGACGCTACAGACGAAACTTATCATTTTGTTCAAGACAATCAATCGAAATCGAAAAAAGGAGTTGTTCGTGGCTTACATTTTCAAAATCCACCTTTTGCTCAAGGGAAACTCGTTCGTGTTATTTCTGGCGCTGTTTTAGATGTGGCAGTTGATATTCGTCGAGGGTCGGAGACATACGGGGAACATGTTGCAGTGAAACTTTCAGAAGAGAATAATAAACAGCTTTGGATCCCGCCAGGATTTGCGCATGGTTTTGTTGCTTTAGAAGAAAATACAATTTTTGCATATAAATGCACAAACTATTACGCGCCGCAAAGTGAAGGTTCTATATTGTGGAATGATAAGGATTTGAATATCAATTGGGGAGTAGATGCCTCTTTGATGTCAGAAAAAGATGAACAAGGCGTAGAATTTCGTAAGTTTGTGACTCAATTTGAGAATTAACCGTGCTAATTAAAATACTACAAATATTAGGCTTTGCCCTTGGAGGAGCGGGGGTTGCGATTCTATGCAATGTCCTTCTTTTAAATTTCTCAAAATCTTTGGGGATTAGAAATAAGAACGATGTTATCGTAAGATGGAGTAATGAATCTAAACCTTCTTTAGGTGGAGTTAGTTTTTTCGTCGTATTTGTCTTTGCCGCAATAGCTTATTCTATCGTGTTTAGTGATGCTCCGACAATCTTTCAAAATAAACAATTTGTTGGACTTTTTGCCGCAGGTACATTGGCTTTTTTAATGGGGTTGGCGGATGATGCCTATAATACAAGGCCTTTAGGGAAATTGTTTGTTCAGATATTTTGTGGAGTGATTTTCGTTTTAACAGATTCTTCTATTGATCTTTTTCATATCCCTATTTTGGATGGTGTTTTGACGGTCTTATGGGTTGTTGTTGTGATGAATAGCTTGAACATGCTTGATAACATGGACGGAATTACAGGAACCACAGTTTTCTTTATCTTACTCTCGTGTATCTTGGCTTCCTGGATTGTATTTCCATTCAATAATAATATATGGATCTTAATGATGGTTTCTGTTCTCGGAGCTGTGGTCGGTTTTTTAACAATGAATATTCATCCATCCAAATTGTTTATGGGAGATGCAGGGTCACAGTTTATTGGACTTTTTGTAGCCTTTTTTGGGATGGAGTTTTTATGGAATATCGGATCAGCTGTCCCAAGTAATATTCATCCTTCATGGCTTGGTGTCTGCGTTGTTATCGTTGCATTTACTCCAGCTGCGGTTGATACATTAACCGTAGTCATTAATCGTCTAAAGAGAGGACAATCTCCTATGGTGGGAGGTAAAGATCATACAACACATCACTTGGTTTACTCAGGATTGACAGATCGCAAGGTATGGTTGGTTTTTGTTTTGATTGGTGCTCTATCTACCATATTGTCCGTAGCGATGGTTAATCTTATTGCGCTCGACACGTATTATCCAGTTGTCTTTTTCGTTGTTTATACCATTTTCGTATTTGTACTATTGTATCGAAATACAATAAAGTATCAGGCGCCAGTCAAGAAATAATACGTCTTATTTCTTACTTTCGTGGTATGACTTTTTCGCGACATAATACCTCCCTTCTTTTTTTATTTGTTGGACTGATTTTTCATAGCTGTCAGAATGCTACACAAGAAAAATTTAGTGAGAATGAAGTGGTTAAAGAAATACCAGTGAATGGCGAGTTTGTTCTCCCTGAATTGCCAAAAGAAGTTGAGTTTTGTGGTCGTTTGATAGCCCTAGATAATTTTGATGTCAGGGAAAGGTTAGATAAGGAGTTGATTGTGAATACATTTTATCATAGCTCAACCATTCAGTCATTTAAACGTGCAAATCGATATTTTTCAGAAATTGAATCTATTCTGAAACAAGAGGGGGTACCGGAAGATTTTAAATATTTGTGCTTAATTGAAAGTGGACTAACTCAAGCTGTTAGTCCATCCGGCGCAAAAGGATTTTGGCAATTTATGCCAACTACAGGAAAAGAGTATGACCTAATTATCAATGATGAAATTGATGAACGACTAAATATTAGGAAAAGTACCCATGCAGCTTGTCAATATTTAAAAGATGCGAATAAGAAGTTCAATGATTGGATTCTAACTGCAGCAGCTTATAATCGAGGGGTTGGTGGGATCTCTAATGATCTGAATAATCAAGAGGTGGACAGTTATTTTGATTTACATTTAAATACAGAAACAAGTAGGTATGTATTTCGAATATTGGCACTAAAACTGATTTTTGAGCATCCAGAGAATTATGGTTTCAACAAAGATGAAATGGAACTTTATGAACCAATTGAAACTAGAAATGTCACCATCACCGAATCAGAATCAAACTTAATGCATTGGGCAAAATTGAATAATTCAAATTATAGAATGCTTCGTTTGTTGAATCCTTGGATTAAAGGAAGTAAATTAACAGTCAAGTCAACCCCTTACATCATCCAATTACCTGCTTAATGAAAAAGAGTTATATAGAAGTATACGGAGCAAGAGCGCATAACTTGAAAAATGTGGATTTGAAAATACCACGTAATGAGTTGGTCGTCTTTACCGGATTGAGTGGTTCTGGGAAGTCATCTTTGGCTTTCGATACCATCTTTGCAGAAGGTCAACGTAGATATATTGAAACGTTTTCGGCTTATGCTAGGCAGTTTTTAGGTGGATTAGAACGCCCCGATGTGGATAAGATTGATGGGTTGAGTCCTGTAATTTCTATTGAACAAAAAACGGTTTCTCGGTCTCCGCGTTCAACGGTTGGAACAATTACGGAAATTTATGATTTTATGCGTTTGCTATATGCACGTGTAGGAACTGCGTATTCTTTCAACACGGGTGAAGCAATGGTCAAATATTCAGATGATCAAATTGTTGATTTAATCATTGAGAATTATGAAGGGAGAAAAGTCATCGTTTTAGCTCCAAAAATTAAAGGGAGAAAAGGGCATTATCGCGAATTATTTGAACAAATATTAAAACTTGGTTTTACCAAAGTTCGTGTGGATGGTGAGGTGAAAGAGATTACCAAAGGCATGAAGTTGGATCGTTATAAGATTCATGATATTGATATTGTAATAGATCGACTGAAGGTTGATAAAAAAGATAGA
>JBFHHS010000050.1:0-15466 GCA_041596895.1 Crocinitomicaceae bacterium
CCAGTAATTCCAGTTTCTAGTTATGACAATTCATTATGTGAAATGACATTTAGTAGTACGGGTGGGTTGACTTCTTATTATGGGTCTGATTTTAGTTATACGATTCAGGATGCAGCAATGAACATTGTATCTTCAGGAACTTTTGCAGCCGGCACCAATGTCAATTATGCTGTTACTGCTGCAGAACTTTATACCGTGACGATTGATGATGGTTCTTGTCCTTATTCATTTACGATAGATGCATCTGCATGTGGAAATCCTTGTATTATAAGTCCAATCAATGAGTTTGTAAATACAACAATTTGTACTGGTGAATCTATCTTTTTAGAGGGGGCAAATCAGACAACTTCTGGTGTTTATACTGACGTGTTTACAGCTGCAAATGGCTGTGATAGTACTATTTATACAACATTGGATGTTATTCCCGCTGCTGCGTTTGAACAAACACTAACTATCTGTCAAGGTACGTCTTATTCAATAGGTGCTAATACATACAGCACTCCTGGTGTTTATACAGATGTGTTTACAGCTGCAAATGGCTGTGACAGTATTGTAACAACAAACCTGTTCCTCGAGAATACTTTAACAACAATATTGAATGAATCGATTTGTACAGGTACTACTTATACATTTGGAGGAAATGATTTAGATGTTTCAGGTGTTTATGTACAGAACTTAACTGCGTTAGGTGGGTGTGACTCTGTTGTGACTTTGTATTTGAATGTTGAACCGTTAATTTCTACCTCTACCACAGAAACTATTTGTGAAGGGAGTTCATTTGTATTTGGTTCGCAAACATTGTCAACTTCTGGAACTTATCAAGAGTCATTTGTAACGAGTGGTGGTTGTGATTCGTTAGTCACGATGTATTTCTTTGTTACGCCAACTTTAGAATCGTCTTTTAGTGCTACAATCTGTCAAGGACAATCATTTACGCATGGTTCGCAAACATTAACAACGTCAGGGAGCTATCCTGAAATGTTTTCAACTTCGAATGGTTGCGACTCGATTGTAACATTGTTTCTAAACGTTTTGGACCAACTTGAAGAAACGGTTTATGACAGTATTTGTGAAGGTGAGTCGTATGTGTTAGGTTCTCAAACATTAACAACTTCAGGGGTGTATAGTGAATTGTTTCAAACTTCAGGTGGTTGTGATTCATTGGTTACTTTAGATTTATCCGTTCTGGATTGTGAGGCCTTACTTGAAATCAGTAATGTATGTACTCCAAATGGAGATGGAAGTAACGATACATGGAAGGTTAGCGATTTGAATCAAATCAATGGATGTTCAGTTCAGATATTTAATCGTTGGGGACAATTAGTTTATGAAACCAATGACTATCAAAATGATTGGGGTGGCACCAAAGATGGCGAGCCGCTTCCGGATGGTGTATACTATTACGCCATCGGATGTGATGAAGAGAGGGAGTACAAAGGTTCGATTAACCTAATGAGATTTAAAAAATAGGCGCTATGAAAAGATGTAATAAATATATTTCGGTAGTTATAGCAATGTCATTTGTTTCACTAACTTTTTCTCAGCAAACTGCTCAGTCTAACCTGTATACACATAATAAGTATTCTTTTAACCCTGCATATTCTGGGGCAAGTGGTTGTACTGAAGTCAATTTTTCTCATCTAAATCAATGGGTTAAAGTAGATGGTGCTCCAAATACGAACTTTCTAAGTGCAAATACTAGAATTGGAAAATCTCTCGGGCTAGGCGCAAACATTGTAGTGGATAGATTAGGAATGTTACAAAATGTTTCTGCTTCAGGTTCTGTTGCATATGGTTTAACCTTTGCTAAACATCATGAAGTTCGTTTGGGTGTTTCTGCGGGATATTTTCAAATGCGTGTTGATCCTTCCTCAGCAATTGCTTTTGACGCAGGAGATAATATCATTGATGGAGGTGTTCAAACTTCTAACTCAATTACTACAGATGCCGGTATTTTATATCGATTTAAAGGTCTGGAGTTGTCATTTGCCTCGAAACAATTAATTGAAACAAGATCGAAGTTTAACTACCCAAATTTAGAAGGGTATGGTTTAAAACGCCATTTTGTTGGTTACGCAGGATACGGTATCGTGATGAATAAACGTTTCACACTAACTCCTTCAGTCTTATATAAAGGATTGAACAATACCAATCAATTTGATATTAATGCTGATTTAAACTATAATGATTTCATTTATGGAGGTTTGGGATATCGTACTGAAGTAGGTGTAGTAGCTAGAATTGGAGTACGAATTCGGAAGATGTTCTTTATTGGTTATGCTTATGAGATTCCGATGCAAAATATTGCTTCTAAAGGCGCAGGTTCACATGAAATAGCGTTGGGGTTGAAGTTCTGCAAAAAAGATAAAGAGACGCCGAATGATCTTTTAACCGATGTAGATGATGATTCAAGAAAAATGAATCCAATTTCAGATACTGTGAGAATTGTTGAAACGATAACAGACACTTTGATTGTGGAAAGAGTTGACACTGTGTATATGGAAAAACCATCGAATGATGCTGTTAAAAAAGCAATGGTCAACGCTGCAGAACATCTAGAGTTTGAACATGACAAGGCCATTATTTTAAAACATTCACATGGTGATTTAGAATCACTTGTGAATATTTTAGCTATTCGCGAAGAGTTAAGTATTTCTTTAGAAGGTCATACGGATAGCGACGGTACTGAAGAATATAACATGCGTCTTTCTAAGAATCGTGTTGAATCAGTTAAGAAATTCTTGGTTGCAAATGGGATTGATGCTTCTCGAATCAAAACAAGTTATCATGGAGAGTCGAAGCCAATCGCTGATAATTCAACGGAAGAAGGTAAGTCAAAAAATAGAAGGGTAGATATGAAGATTATCTCAAAGTAATTACCACTTTTTCATTATTAATTCGTCGGAAAGGAGTTGCATAATTTGCGACTCCTTTTCGTTTTTTGTCTGCAATAAAAATGCGTGAATTGTAGAGATAATTGTATTTCCTTCTTGTGGAATGAATGCCCAACCTTTCAATTGATTATTTTGACTTATAATATTGTTTCCTATTATCACCGCATGCGAATAAATTCTACCTTGAAAACTGAATCTACGTCCTCGCTCAAAGATGATATTTGAATCGAACTTTACAGAACTTGAGACTAAAGGTTGTTGCTCAATACATTCATTTATTTCTGTTTGTGATAAAGTTCTGTCAAGTGTGATGTTAAATCTTACCCCATGCATCAGTTGACTTGGTGTAGTGACATCCGAAGATGTAACATTCAGTGAAATCGATTTTGTTTTAAATAAATCAATTACATCTATAGAATGATGTGTGCCTAATACTGTGTCTAAATGACGAGCAACAACATTCGCCGTAACGAGTCGCTCGTGATTTCCAAGATCTTCAGATCGTCTCACTATCACAAAGTCCGCATCCCTTAATTTTTCAAGATTTCCCCCTGTAAAGGTAGTGAGAAGTGCCGCTAACGAATGTGTATTACACGACACTATGTGGGCATACTTTGCCTCAGCGATAATCTCATTGTTAATGCCAGACATAAAGGAAGTACCAAATAGCTTTTCACTTCCTTGCGCGCTAGCACCGATTAAATTTGGGTAGTTCTCATAATCGGGTTTGTTCTGCATTCCACCACCATTTGACGTTGTGTCAAAAATATACTGAATGTCATTCTTTACAGTTTGCACGTTTGGGAAATGCTTGCCGTCTTTGGAAACAACCATAATTCCTTGACTTTCAAGATATGCAATGTCGTCTTGTTGCCACGGTTTCAAATTGTTTTTTAACGCATATAAATTGTTAATTCCCAATTCCGTTTTATACTTGACTAGTAACCCAAGAAGCGTAGTGCCTATGTTTCCAATGCCATTTACGAGTATGTTCATTTTGTAGAAATCGTTTTTTTACCCTTTCCAAAAAATGGAATTAAAAGTGATTTAATAATAAGTTTAATATCATAGTGAATCGATTTGTTCTCAATATAAACACGATCATTGCTTAATGAAATGTCTGCATTACAAACATTGTCTAATTGAGCAACTCCTGTGATCCCTGGTAATACGCTCCACCTAAAACTGTGTTCTTCTTTCGTCCAATTCAACCGTGAAATATCTGATTGTGTCAGAGGGCGTGGCCCAACAAAATTCATTTCACCTCTAACGATATTGATGAATTGTGGAATCTCATCAAGTCCCGTTTTACGTAGAATTCTCCCGATGAAATGTATTTGACCATTTGTCATTGTTCTGAATTTAAAAACAATAAATGGCTCTTTATTCAATCCAATACGTTCTTGTCTAAAAATAATTGGATTTCCTGAACCAATAAAAAGCACGATTATAATCAATGCAATAAAAGGAGAGAGGATAATTAATAAAATAAAGGCAAAAAAACGTTGCATTATTGTTCTGTCATTTTTACAAGGTACTCTTGAATTTGTTGTATAGTAGTAGAGTCAAATCCTTCGTGGCGCCACACAATTTTTCCTGTTTCATCAAGAATTACTGTTAACGGAACGTCTTTTCCATCTAAGGCAATCATTGTTTTAGCACTGGGGTCCATATAGCAATCAAACGTCCAACCATTTGATCTTACGAATGGAACAACTTTCTTTTTTTGCTTGGCATTATCTAAAGCAATCGAAATGATTTGTGCATCAAATTCCGAATACCAACTTGCGTTCTTTAATTCCAATTGATTTAATTCTTGTATAGCGTTGCGACTGGTTGTAACCCAGAAAACAACAATCTTAGGATGTTGTGATAGTTTGAATGAACTAGAGTTAATAATTCGATCTTTTGTTGTTTCCAATTCCACATCAGGAAATTCCATTTGTGTTTGTGCGAATAGTGAGCTTAAGAAAGCTGTAAATATGAGCGTGAAAACAATTCTTATCATAATGTCCATTTGATTTAACGTTGTTAAGATACGGATTTTTAGCAGTACAAAGTAAACTCATGATATTGGAACAAATTCGTAACCAATTTTATTCTAATCACTTATTAATATATATGCTTTAATCTTCTTGTTATGCGAAAAAAAAATCTCCTGTTTTTTGTGTTGTTCATGCCTAGTTTCTTAATGGCTAATGATATCATGTTTAATCGTTTGAATCGATTATATAATCAAAATTTATCCAGATGTTTAGAGGTCTCTAAACGATACATCGAACTCTTTCCTGATCAGCCTGCTCCTTATTATTTTGCTGCGATTTCATATCGTGATAAATCGGAATTATCGAGGACGTTGCGAGGGCGTTACCTAAATTTAAATCGATGTGTTGGCTATGCTGTCAAGTTTGAAGAGACGGATAACGACGACATTGTATCGGAAGTTTCATGGTTTGACGTCAAGTCTGATATTGAACAACGCGCAATCAGTGTTATTCATGAGTTACAATCTGAGAATCAATTTGGAATGTCAAAATTATTGAGTATTCGTTTAGCGGGATTGAACGGAGAGTCTGAAATCCCTTTACTCGAAGATAAATCATTAATGGCTAAGGGGAATAATACAGAGTCGGAATTGACTAATACACTAAAATCGAATCATTCCATGGAAGCTATTTATGTTTACGCAGGTTCAACGATTAAGTTTTATGGATTACCGACGGGGAGGGAAGTCGTAGCTTCTTCCGACTTACCAGGTGAGCGGGAAATATTAAGGTTAGTTAATGAAGACCGCAAGAAAAAAGGACAAGAACCTTTAGTTTGGGACGAAGATTTGGCTCGGGCAGCAAGGTACCATTCTTATGATTTGGCAACACAAAACTACTTCAATCATTCAAGTTACGATAGGAAAAATGGTAAATTGGTTAAAGTTGGTTCAACCTTCGATCGAATTAAAAAGTTCTACTCAAAGTCGTTTGTAAATTCCGAGAATATTGCGGCTGGAAATAAGGATGCTACATCTACTTATCAGCAATGGTACACGAGTAAAGGACACTATGACAATATGTTTAATTCAGAAAGTAGAAAAGTTGGTATTGGTGTGTATTATGATCCGAATTCACCTTTTGGCTATTACTGGACAATGTGCACCGCTTTATAGATTTGAAAGTTGTTATCAACTATTTTCAAGAAGACCCTCGGGAAGTTTTTTTTTAATTATTTTAGATGAAGTTAAAAACATCTACTATGCTAAAGAAACTCGCGAAGGTCTTTTTTATTGGACTAACGTTTTTATGCTCGACACAGACTTCGTCGGCTCAGTCCGATACCATTGTGCAAGCAACTATCCTAGATAGTGACTCTGTTATTGCAGATAAGCTCTATAATTCAGGGGTCGATAAATTATCAAAACAACAATTTGAACAGGCGACAGCTGACTTTACAGAAGCTATTGCTAAAAAACCAGGATTTGAATTGGCATTTTTCAACCGTGGAATGGCCTTTCTTGAATTAAAGAAATACAATGAAGCAATTCTAGATTTTGATAGTTCTATCGTCTTAAACAATAATCCTGAAAGTTACTTTGGTCGTGCTCAGGCATACGAAGCAACTGGAAACAAAGATAAAGCGTTTGGTGATTATTCGAAAACAATAGAATTAAAAAAGGAACACGCCAAAGCATATTACTACCGAGCGTCGATATTGTTTGAACGTGAACAATATGAAGATGCTATTCTAGACCTGGATAATGCAGTGTTATATGAAAAGGCTTATGCTTATGCGTATAACGACCGAGGAAGTGCAAAACGCCAACTCGGCGATTTAGATGGTGCTATAAAGGATTATACAAAAGCAGTAATGATTGATGATAAATTAGCTTTTGCACATAACAACCTTGGGAGTGCTAAACGAAAAAAGGGCGATTTCAAAGGAGCAATATATGATTATTCAAAAGCCATCAGTATTGATGAAAATTACTATGTAGCTTATAATAACCGTGGTTCAGCTAAATTTGATGCGGGAGATTATAAAGGAGCTATTGAGGATTTCAGTAAAGTGATCTCATTGAAACAGGACTATGCCTTTGCATGGAACAATCGCGGTGCAGCAAAGTTTAAACTAAACGATTACAAAGGTGCTTCGGAAGATTGTTCAAAAGCTATTACACTTGATTCTAATTATGGTTATGCTTATTTAAATCGTGGAAATGCTAGAGAAATGCTAAGAGATGAGCAAGGTGCTTGTGAAGATTGGTCGAAAGCGGTAGAATTTGGTGCAGAAGGCGCTCAAGCTCATTTAAGTATTTGTCACTAAAATAAATTGTAGTCATGTTAAGAATTTATATAGGAATATTAGCGGCAATTGTTTCGTTTAGCACATTTGCACAGAATGTAGAGTTTGATAAGTCAAATTTTAAAGAAGATAAAGAAGGATTCAAAACCGCAAAAGAGAATTTGAAGATTGGAGATGATTTCTATAATCAAGGTCCTGGATTTTACAGAAGTGCTATTGCACCCTACGAAGCGGCTCAAACATTCAATCCAAATAACGCTGAGCTTAATTTTAAGTTAGGTGAGTGTTATTTGTCGTCTACTACAAAGAAAAAAGCAACAGAGCTGTTAGAGCGTGCCTTAAGACTTGATCCGACAATTGATTCTAGAGTTCATTATTTTTTGGGACAAGCATATCATTTGGAAATGAAATGGGATAAGGCAATTGCGGAGTTCAGTATTTTTCAAAAATCTGCAATGTCCAATAATGATCCGTATTTAATGCAGGATGTTAGAATGCGCATAGAACAGTGTTATCACGGCCGCGATTTAGTTAAAAAACCAATCCGTGTTTTTGTTGATAACCTTGGTGGTAATGTCAATACAGAGTATAACGAATACGGCGCTGTGATTTCTGCGGATGAATCTGTCATGATTTTTACGGCGAGAAGACCGAATTCAACGGGAGGGAAGATTGACCCAGATTTAAACGAGCATTTTGAGGATCTTTATATCTCTGAAAAACAAGCTGATGGAACTTGGTCGAAATCCGTAAATATGGGAGAGCCTGTAAACACGAACAATCATGATTCAAATTCAGGTCTGTCCGCGGATGGGCAAAAGTTATTGGTGTATATGGGGAAAAGTGGATTCGGCGATATTTTTGAATCTCAATTAGAAGGTGATACTTGGGGGAAACCTGAATCTTTAGGGAAAAATATAAACACGAAAGATTACCACGAATCTTCCGCATGTTATTCGCCTGATGGAAATACATTATACTTTGTTTCAAATAAACCTGAGGGCCTAGGTGACCATGATATTTATAAATCGACTAAGGATGAAAAAGGGAAGTGGGGTGAAGCTGTAAATCTAGGTAGTGTGATTAACACTCAATATTCGGAAGAAGGTGTTTATATGCACCCTGATGGAAAAACACTTTACTTCAGTTCTCAAGGCCATGAATCGATGGGAGGATATGATATTTTTAAATCGGTTTATAATGAATCAACTGATTCTTGGGGTAAACCAGTGAATATTGGATACCCGGTAAATACAACAGATAACGATGTTTTCTTTGTAATTTCTGCTAATGGAAGACACGGATATTATACCTCTAGTGATGATGGTTTTGGACTGAGAGATCTTCAAATGGTTACTTTTTTAGGCGATGAAAAACCAATGGTGCTAAACAACGAAGATAATCTGTTAGCTAGCGTGGCGGCGCCAGTAAAAGAAATTGTTGTTGCCCCCGTAATTGAAGTGAAAGATGCACAGTTGACAATCTTAAAAGGTGTTGTGAGTGATGCTTTAACTCAAAAGGTTTTAGATGCTGATATTGAGATTGTTGATAATTCTAAAGATGTAGTAATTGCAACCTTCAAATCGAATAGTTCTACAGGGAAATATTTGGTGTCTTTACCTGCTGGAAAGAATTATGGTATTGCTGTGAAAAAAGAAGGATACCTTTTCCACTCAGAGAATTTTGATATCCCAAATACTGCTGCATTTCAGGAAGTAACCAAAGATATTGAATTGAAAAATCTAGCGGTGGGAAGTAAGATTGTTTTAAAGAACATATTCTTCGATACAGATAAAGCTACATTGCGTTCAGAATCAACGACAGAGTTAAAACGTCTTGTGAAATTGTTAAACGATGTTCCAACTTTGAAAATAGAATTATCGGGTCATACAGATTCTCAAGGTTCGGAAGCATACAATCAAGGTTTAAGTGAAAAAAGAGCAAAGGCTGTAGTGGATTATTTAACAGAAGCAGGAGTGTCACAAGATCGATTGAAATTTGCTGGTTACGGTGAAACGCAACCTATCGCAACCAACGAGACAAAAGATGGCAGACAATTAAATCGAAGAACCGAATTTAAAGTTCTGTCATTCTAAAATGAATTAAAGTATAGATCAAAAAAAAGTCCTTCATTTGAAGGACTTTTTTTATATATCTTAATTGGTTTAGTAACCAGATGCAGCACTCGCACCGCTAGAAGTCGTTAATCCTTCAGCATTGATAGTTAATAAAGGAATATTCAATTCATTTTCAATCATTGATTGAATGAATGAATTTGGATTTGTAATTATTCCATCTTTATAATAACCAGCAGCCATTAAGTCCGCATCAATTTTTGCTGCATATGCCATTAATTCTTTTTCGAAACTAGATCCTTTGTCTAGTGTTACGATTTCATAATTGACACCTTTGTCTTCTAAGAAATTTTTAACGATTTTTTGATTCGTTTTAGTTCCCTTCTCTAATAATTCATCACTGTCATGATATCCAACCAGGTGAATTGTGGCTTTGAATTTCTTAGCAATCGTTGAGGCAAATGTTGCAATTTGAATACTTTTCTTTTCAAATGAGAAAGGCATCACAATTGTTTTCATCTTTTCTACTGATTTCTTCCCTTGCGTGATTAAAAATGGTTGATCTGAATAAGATATCATTTTTACAGCATGAGATCCAAATACTTTTTGGAATCCTCTAGCACCGTGAGTTCCCATAACGATTAAAGATGCGTCAAGTAAATCACCAGCTTTAGCGATATCTTCATAAATATCTCCAATGATTGCTTTAGCAACTGTTATTTCTCTTTCTGCTTCAGGCATTGAAGCTAAATACTCTTTGAATTTTAGTTTTGCTTCTAAACGTTCATGTTGGTTTTTTACCACATGAAGTAAAAGGATACTTCCTTTATTTACATTAGCTAAATCTAAACCTATGCGAACTGCACTTTCAGAAACTGGAGTAAAGTCGAAAGGGATAAGATAAAGAGGATTCTGGTTCATAGTTTTATCATTTTGGTTTCTAGAAGAATAAAATTAACAAAATTCTCGGATTTTCTTATTTTGTTTCTTCAAAGAGTAGATTGATATTTGGGTCTAATTTGATTGACTCAATTTTAAAGTCATTTTTAAGTTCAATTACGTGTGTTTTTTTGGTGATAAAGACCATTGTATTTTCAGTTTGACCGTTTTTTCCGATTAACGCTACTTCAATTTCAAAATCAAAGATTTGATCCTGGTTCTGTTCAATTGTAAGAAACTGTTTTCCTGCTCGTTGTGTTAACCTTGAGCTAATTATTGGATGCCCTGATTTTTCAGTCCATTGTTTGAAAAATGGTGCTAAATCTATTTTGGTTTCATTTTGCATACAAAGCTTCAAATCAGCTGTGGTTGCATTGCTATATTTATATTCACTATAGTATAATCTGATACCGTTCCAAAAAGCTTCATCGCCCATTTTGTTTCTTAACATGTGAAGTGTCCATGATCCTCGTTGGTATGCATTAGGATTCAACATACGACGGGGGTCTGTAGAAATTGTGTCTTTAAGTGGGATTTGAACAACCTGATGAAAACGAATAACCCGATTTCTGTCTTTTATTAATTGTTCATTCATTTTGTCACGACCATATTTATGTTCTATGTGTAAATTTGTCATGTACGTTGCAAACCCCTCACTTAGCCATAAATGCGACCAATCTGCTTCGGTGGCCGAGTTTCCAAACCATTGATGTGCAATTTCATGCGCAATTAAATTTTCCATTTGTCCATCACCGGTAATTGCATTTTCATCATAAAATATACAACCCGCATTTTCCATTCCGCCATAACGGGTAGTCGATTGGACGTTGTATAATTTTTCAAATGGATATGATGCAATATGTGATTCGAAAAAATCAAGAGGGTCGGGCGCAACACTCATGTCTATAAATCCCGCAATATCATTTTCCGGAAAAACAAAGTTTACATGTTCTAAATTATCAGGGTGCTTCATTTTATCTGAAACAAGCGTGGCAAGTCCAAACACCATTACTTTGGTTGGCAGTGAATATTTTGATGAATATTTAGTTAAGGTTTTACCACTTTTTAAAGGTGTGGTTGATTGTAATTCTCCATTTGAAACGCAAGTGTATTCGTCTGGATGTGTGATTGCAAATGAAACAGTGGCTTTTTCAGATGGATGATCTATGCATGGGAACCAATGACTTGCGCGATTTGGCCAATTGTCTCCAAAAAATGTCCTATTTCCAAATTTATTTTCAGAAATGATTAAGCCATCAGCTGGCACTCCAGAATAATAAACTTCAATCGTACTAGTGGCCTCCGAAAGCGGTTTCGTAACATCAATGATTAGTTTGTTGTTTTCATGTTTGAAATTTATTGCTTTACCTTCCTGGATGATGTTTGATACGAGCATTCCTTTCCCTAAAGTGTCCAATTGCACAAGGTCTAGAGTAATTGGAGAGTCGTCAATACTGAAAAACTTTATTTCGATGGAATTTCTACCAATAATGTTGTCGCTTGAATCACTCACTTCAATAGCGATATCGTAATCAAGAATGTCAAACGATTGTTTTTGCTGCGCAAATAATATTCCTGGAAAAAGGATAAATAGTAAGAATTTCATGTTTAATTTTTATTGACTTAAATCAAATTATATACCGCGTTTAAAATACGATTTATTTTGAGTCATAATTGAACTCATTGAATTGTTCTTCACAGTAAAATATTAACGGATAGTTTTAATTAGTTTTGTTGAAAGTCACGTTATATGTCTGAATTACTTCCGCATCAAGTTCATTTATTGAAATGTATTTCTGTTGAAATGGCAGAAGAGGAAAAACGTTACGGGATTTCTGAAGAGTCTGGGTTGAAGCAAATGCGCGCTATGGGACTTCTTTTGCATCCAATTAATGTAACAAGGAAGTCCTTTGGTTATGCGGATTATCCTGAAATTTCATTTCGATTACCTTATGAATGTGATACTTCAAATTTTAAAGATAATTGTGCGATTGAATGCTTTGCTGATGGTGAGGATCCCGTAAAAGGTGTATTGCTTAGAATAAATGGCAAGCAGGGTGAGATGCGCTTGTTTTCACCTGATTTCCCGGACTGGATTGAAGAGAAAGGCGTTGGAGTCAAACTGGCACCAGATCATTTTACGAGTAAATCGATGAAGGATGGGGTTAAGCGAATTATTGAGTTTCCTTCAGTGAGCCAATTGTTTAGTAATATTCACGGAGAATGCGATTTTGGTCAAGAGTTGAAACTAAATTCAAACCTTGATATAAGGAATTCTAAATTAAATGAGAGTCAAATTCACGCTGTTAAAGCGATTGTAGAAAACGAAGATTTAGTTATTGTTCATGGACCTCCTGGTACAGGTAAAACTACCACGATAATTGAAGCCATTGTTCAGTTAGTTAAAGATGGAAAACGTGTTTTAGTCTCTGCACCTAGTAATACAGCCGTAGACAATGTTGCTAAAGGATTGCTGAAAAATGAGCTTAGTATTTTAAGAGTAGGAAATTCAGTGAAGGTTGATGATGCAATTTTCCCATTCACACCAGAGGGGAAAATGTTGGTTTCAAAAGATTCAAAGGATATTAAAAAACTGAAGATACGAGCCGAGGAATTAAGGAAAATGTCATATCAATACAAGCGTAAGTTTGGTAAGGCAGAGCGAGATCAAAGGCGACTATTGATGAATGAGGTGAAACGAATTCGCAAAGAGATTCTTGACATGAGGAATTATTTTGATGAAAAATTATTCGATACTTCTGATGTGGTTTTAGGAACTCCAATCGGATTAAATAACTTTCTAAAGGAAGGAACTTTATTTGATGTATTAATAATTGATGAAGCAGGACAGGCAATTGAACCGCTTGCTTGGATGTTGTTTCCTTATGCTAAATCGTGGGTGTTAGCAGGAGATCCTTTTCAATTGCCGCCAACTGTATTGTCTGACGATGCGAAGAAGATGGGGTTTGATATCTCAATTTTAGAACATGCATTTAAACATTGTCAAAATGTCTTTTTCTTAGATGTCCAATACAGGATGCGTCAATCTATTTCAGATTTCTCAAGCAATTACTTCTATCATGGAAAACTTAAAACACCGGAAAGACAAGCCGACATAGATCGACACATTATTTTCTTTGATACTGCTGGAACAGGATTTGAGGAGGTTAGAGGGAAAGATGGTGTAAGTTTAATGAATACTGGTGAATTGGATCTGGTGAAAAAATTGATTGAAACCGAACAACTAGATTCAAGAGACTTAGCGATTATCTCTCCATATTCAGGACAAGTCGCACTTGCAAAAGAAGAATTGAATCCTAAAATCAGAATAAGTACGATAGATAGTTTTCAAGGACAAGAAAAACAAGTCGTTATTTTAACGCTAGTTCGGTCTAATCCAGATGCAGTAATTGGTTTTTTACGTGATTACCGTCGTATGAACGTCGCTTTAACCAGAGCAAAAGAGAAACTAATTGTCATTGGAGATAGTTCCACAATTGGAAACGATAAATTTTATGCGCAGTTCCTTGAATACATGGAGAAAGTGAATGGCTATCGAAGTGCTTGGGAACTGATGTCCTAATTTTTTAAAACCGTCAATTTCTTTCGAATAATCAATCCTTCAATATCAATCAATATTAAGTAGGTACCATTATCGAAATTTGATGCGTCAATCGATTGTTTTGCTTGGTCAATCATTGAGTTTTGATATACCTTTCTTCCGGAGTAATCTACAATTTGAATCATTTCTACATTATTCCCATTGAAATCAACGTTGAAGTTTGAACTTGTTGGATTAGGATAGATTTTTACCTGATCATGGAGTAAATTAATTAATGAAGATACATTCGATTCAATAGTTATTGTAATTTCTGTAACGCATCCAATATCATCGGTAACTGTTGCAATGTATGTTCCTTCGCATAAATTGTAAGCCGATTGTCCAGTTTGTAGGTCTGAATCGTTCCAGGTAATAGAATAGGGAGGAGTACCTCCACTCAATAATAGGTGCGCAACACCATTACAGTTTTCTGATTCAGGAGTTAAAAAAGAAGAATAACTAAGTGGTGATGGTTCACCAACATAGATACAATAATCATCTACCTCTCCAAGGTCGTCCGTAACGGTTACGCAATACGATCCTGCCGACAGGTTGATCGCAGTTTGAGTTGTTTGATTGCCTGCATTAGCATCCCACTGATAATCATAGGGTGGTTGCCCGTCATTGGCTGTAATAGTCGCTGTTCCATTCGACGCGCCATTGCAAGTTACTGCTGTTGTATTCGGGTAAAGAGCAAGACCATTACTTGTTGGGTAGGTAACAACGGCTTTTAATTCTACAGGTAAATGGTCCGACATATAATAAAGCGCCTTTACAATATCTTGGGGATATTGACTATTAACTGGAGAAATCAAATTTGAATTGAAGTGATTTCCATCGTTTCCAATTGCGCGATATGAATTGTTTAAATAATTCATGTTGTTATTTCCATTCATCACATTTGATGAGACTAAAATTTGATCAAATCGATCGTCTAATCCCCCTGTTGAACCACAGTCTAAATTCGTTGAAGTTCGAGTTGATTGCGTATGTATGGAAGAAAATGAACTGTTGTTATTCCAATTTCCTGGTTGATTAATCGGGTCTTCAATAGAAACAATTCCATTCACTATATTTTGATAAGCCTGCTCTGAGGAAGTGTAAACATTTAAATCACCACAAATAAAGTGATTGCGATCACTTGGTCTTGATGCTATGTATTGCATCAGTATATCAGTTTGAGCTGCACGATCGGCTTGATTTGAGCCGCTACTACCTGCTTTTAAGTGACACATATACACTTCAATAAATGTTGTATCATAGAATGTCCCTAATGAAGGGTCATTAACATAAAGTACATAATGATCAATCAGTCTTGGGTAGGTTTGAATGACATCTTGCCATTGCAAGGTAAGTTTGTTTGTGTTATAGTACAACGCGTTTTGAAGGGAATTTCCAGTGTTTAAATTAAAAGATGCTTGGGCAAAATTTGTTACTCCATTGGCGTTCAAGGAACGTGTTAAGATGCTGTCTGCACCAGCTTCAGTTTGAATCTCACAAGCAACAAAAATGTCGGGATGTAAATAATCTAATATTTTTTTAAGTGTATCCGCGCGATTTAAAACAACTGTATTGTTACTACAATCATCACGACCATCAGGGAAATTCAATAAATTATATGAAACGATGTCGATTGTATCGGTTTGAGCAATACTTGAAACGGA
>JBFHHS010000051.1:0-15159 GCA_041596895.1 Crocinitomicaceae bacterium
AATAATGGCGAAAATTGGTTACTATTTATTTGTCATCCCTTTATCTTATTTGCCCTTGCCTATCCTGTATTTATTTACAGATTTCTTCTTTTTACTTATTATCACGATAATACCGTATCGTAAGAAAGTAATCGAAGGTAACATAGAAAGGAGTTTCCCTGAAAAATCAGCAAAAGAACGACGTCGTATAAAAATTAAGTTTTATCGTCACTTTACAGACCTTTTAGCTGAAGGGGTTAAATCTCTCACTATTTCGGAAAACGGAATGCATCGGCGAATCAAAGTAAGCAATCCTGAAATAATGGATGAACTTTACAATAAAGGGCGAAATGTTATTCTTGTTTCTGGTCACTACAATAATTGGGAATGGATTGTAAATGGTCAAGATTTACTTTTTAAGCATAAAGCAATAGGAATTGGTATGCCATTGAGCTCAAAATTTTGGGATAAAAAAATCAACGAACGACGTTCTCGATTCGGAATGACCGTGGTACATGCAAAGAATTACAAAAAGGAATTGGATCGACGTAAAGATGAATTAAAGGCTATTTTAGTACTAAGCGACCAATCGCCTGGTGATTCATTGAAAAGTTATTGGATGGATTTTCTTAATCAAAAAACGGCTGTTTTATTTGGAACAGAACTGATGGCAAATACGCTAGACTATTCAGTTGTCTTTTTTGCGTTAAAAAAAGTAAAACGAGGGACTTATCGAATGGACCTGAAATTAATTGCAGAGAAACCAAATGACTTTAAATGGGGAGAAATTACCGAAGCTCATACAAAATTGTTAGAAAAAGAAATCATTTCTACTCCTCAATATTGGCTCTGGTCACACAAAAGATGGAAAAGAGAGTTACCACATGATATTGAAAAACTAAAACAAGAACAACGTGAAAAGTTTAATTCGAAATTTAATAAGTAGCTCTCTGGTTTTCCTTGTTTGCTTGAATGTCAGCGCACAATACAAGACAAAAAAGTACATCAAGAAAAATAAAGATGCTGAATCTGTGCAATATGGAGACTCTAGCATTTATGCACGTGGATTACACTTTGAAAATGAGCGATTATTCATTGGGAATTCAGACGGATCAGTCTATTTTATGAATATGGAGACTAAGGAAAGTGAGCTTATCTTTAAACAAATAAAAATCAATGAAATACGTGACATTGAAGTCAGTTCCGATCAAATTATTGCAATGCATAGCGGGGACAATGGAAAACTTGTCTTGATTGACTTAAAAGGAAAAACAAAAGTACTTTCATTGGATCTTTGGGAAGGAGTTTTTTTAGATGGGATGGACTTTATTGAAAACAATGGGTTCATGATGGGCGACCCTACACACGGTAAATTTAACCTCTTCCACTCTTCGGACTCTGGAAACTCTTGGGAAAGATGTAATGGAACCATTATAGCATATCCTGGTGAAGCAGGGTTTGCAGCAAGTGGATCAAATGTTCAAATGTTGAATGACAGTACATACACCTTTGTTTCTGGAGGATTAAAAAGTCGATTTTTCAAAAGCACCAATCGTGGAGATACATGGACGAGTGTCGATTTACCATATTTCCCAGGAGAATCAACTGGCGCTTATTCCATGAACTTTATCAATGACTCCATTGGTGTTATTGTTGGTGGTGACTACCAATCGCCTGAACTCAAAAACAATGTTGCTTTTTATACAGAAGACGGCGGGGAATCTTGGTTTAATTTAATCGAACCTGTTAATGGGTATCGTTCTTGCGTATTTTCTAAAAACGGAATCTATTATGCTTCTGGAAGAAATGGCATTGACTTTTCAGAAGATGGAGGAAAAACATGGACAGCATTTGCTATAGGACCTTATTTTAGTTTGAACGCTACTAATACCCATTTAATAGCAACCACCAAATTTGGACGCATTCAATTCTTTGACCTTATTCAATAGACATGACATTAATCGAAAAAGTAAAAGCAGCAATCTTTGAACAATTTGATGGCGAAGCAACCGGACATGATTGGCATCACATCAATCGTGTCGTAAACCTAGCGATGCACATACAATCAAAAGAAGGTGGTGACCCTAATATTGTAGAATTGGCAGCATTTCTTCATGACATCTCCGATCACAAATTCAATGGGGGAAAATTAGATGAAGGAGGTAAAGTTGCTTATGAACTTCTTATCGAACTTGGTTGTGACATAGAAACAGCTGAACGGGTCAAATATATTGTGGATAACGTAAGTTACAAAGGAGCAAATACGAAGGCGGAAATGAACTCTTTAGAAGGAAAAATTGTTCAAGATGCAGATCGATTAGATGCAATTGGCGCTATTGGTATCGCAAGAACATTCGCATACGGCGGAAACAAGAATCAACCCATGTATGATCCAGCATTAAAGTCAGAATTGCACGAGACATTTGAAGAGTATGCCAATTCTCGAACAAGCACAATCAATCATTTCTATGAGAAATTACTACTTTTAAAAGATCGATTAAATACAGATACGGCAAAGAAAATTGGATTGCATCGACACCAATATATGGAGAAATTCTTAGAAGAATTTTACGGTGAATGGGATTTCCAATCTAAATAAATCTACATGAAGAAAAATCTAGCTTTAGGCGTTGATATTGGAGGGACAAATACCGTTTTTGGATTAGTTGATAATCAAGGTAATTTGTATTTCGAAGAGTCAATAAGCACAACTTCTTGCGAAACTCCGGAAGATTTAGTTGAGAAAATCCATCAGAAAATAAGTCAAATTGGTCAATTAAATAACATAATTGGTATTGGAATCGGTGCTCCAAATGGAAATATCTTTTCTGGTACTATTGAATTTGCTCCAAACCTGAAATGGAAAGGTATTATACCAATTGCACGTCTTTTTGAACATCAGTTTAAATCAGATGCAGTGCTTACCAATGATGCCAATGCTGCAGCTATGGGGGAAATGATATATGGAGCAGCGAAAGGAATTGACGACTTTGTTTCCATTACCCTAGGAACAGGATTAGGAAGTGGTGTTGTAGTTCACGGCGACTTAGTTTATGGTCATGATGGTTTTGCGGGTGAATATGGTCATATTAGAGTCATAAACGATGGTAGAATTTGTGGTTGTGGACGTAAAGGATGTCTAGAAACATACGCATCTGCAACCGGCGTAGTTAGGTCTATCAACGAATTGGAATCCATAAACAAAAAAGACTCTAAACTGAACCTTATCGAAAGCCCGCATTCGAATGACGTTTTTAGGTTAGCAGAAGAAGGTGATTTATTCAGTAAAGAAATCGTAGAATACACAGCTCAAGTACTTGGGTCTGCACTCGCCGACTTCGCCTGTTTCACAAGTCCAAAAGCATATATTCTATTTGGAGGAATAGCACAAAGCGGACAACCATTTGCTGAAAAAGTAAAAACGTACATGGAGGCATCACTTCTCAACATCTACAAAGACAAAATTGAAATAAAAATATCCGAATTACATGATAAAAATGCAGCTGTACTTGGTGCAGCTTCATTGGTATGGAATCAACAAATTTAACATGAAGCTCTACTTAATTCTATTTTTTACGAGTGTAACATTCATCTGTTCAGCACAATTGAATGAATTAAAAACTGCTTCGGATAAGGCGCGCACTCGAATGAGTATGGAAATCTCAAACAGCGAACAGTTTTCAAAATCATTATTTGTTAATCCATTCATCGGAACTGGTGGTCATGGACACACCTACCCTGGCGCCTCGGCTCCATTCGGTATGATGCAACTTAGTCCTGATACACGTTTTGAAGGTTGGGATGGCTGCTCTGGTTATCATTATTCAGACTCAATCATTTACGGGTTTAGCCACACACATTTAAGCGGAACTGGAGTCCCTGATTATGGCGACTTATTAGTTGTACCACAAAATGGGAAGCCTAAGATTGATCCCGGTTATACGAGTAAAAAAGGGTACGGTGATACTTTTTTACATGAAAATGAAAGTGCAGCTCCAGGCTTTTATAGTGTTCATTTAGAAGAAGGTGATATTGACGTCAGATTGACTGTGAGTGAACGAGCTGGCTTTCATGAATACACTTTTAACAATCCCAAAGGGAAAAAGTTTATTCTAATCGATTTAGATCATAGAGACAAACTATTAGGCAGTTCAATTGAATTAATTGACAAAAAAACGATTTCAGGTTCACGTATTTCGGAAGCTTGGGCAAAAGAGCAACATTTTTACTTTCATTTAAATTTGGATACCCCTTACCAAAAAGCACGCTTATTTCAAAAACATGGTAGAAACAAGTTGTTATTAATCTTCCCAAAAGAAACAAAACAAATCAACATTAAGGTGGGGATGTCAGCTGTTGACAAAGAAGGAGCAAGATTAAATCTTGAATCAGAAATCAAAGACTGGAACTTCAATGGAACAAGAGCGAAGGTCACTCAAAAATGGAATAAAGAATTTGATAAAGTTTATTTCAGTTCGTTCGATAAAGAAATAATGACCAATTTTTATACAGGGCTATATCATTCTTTTTTAGCACCAAATATTTTCAACGATGTCGACGGAAGGTATCGTGGTAGAGACAATGAAATTCATCGTTTAGAAGAAAACGAAGGAAACAATTATACCGTATTCTCATTATGGGATACATATCGTGCTACTCACCCACTTTACACGCTAACACAAGTTGTACGTTCTAATGATTTTATCAATACATTCCTGAGACAATATGAACAGGGCGGTGATTTACCTGTTTGGGAACTGGCTGCAAATGAAACAGAATGCATGATTGGCTACCATAGCGTTTCAGTCATTGCGGATGCGTACACCAAAGGTATTCGAGGTTACGATTTAGACGCTGCAAGAAAAGCCATGATTGCTACATCTCAATTTGATGAATTAGGAAAAGTGAGCTTTCAAAAGGACGGTTACATCAATGCTGGTGATGAACCTGAATCTGTATCTAAAACACTCGAGTATGCTTACGACGAGTATTGCATAGGACTCATGGGCGATTCAGATGGAAATTTCAATCAACCTATTACAGCCTTTAATTTTGTCAATACATTTGATCCTTCAACAAAATTTATGCGCGCGAGACGAAGCGGAAAATGGTTTTCACCTTTTGACCCTGCCGAAGTTAATTTCAATTATACCGAAGCAAATAGTTGGCAGTATTCACTTTACGCACCTCACGCTGTTGGAGTTATATCTGAATTATTGGGAGGTAAAGATTCATTAGAAGTATGGTTAGATCGCCTTTTTACTACCGAATCAAACTTAAGTGGAAGACATCAAGTAGATATTACTGGTTTGATTGGACAATACGCTCATGGAAACGAACCTTCCCACCACATGGCGTACTTATACAATTACACAAATTCTCCAGAGAAAACACAATATTACGTTGATCGGATTTTTGATGAAATGTATTCAAATGCACCAGATGGCCTATCTGGAAACGAAGACTGTGGACAAATGTCATCATGGTATGTTTTAAGTGCTTTAGGGATATATCAAATCGCACCGGGAAATCCCCACTATGAAATCGGGCGACCATTAATGAATAAAGCTATACTTAACCTAGAGAACGGTAATCAACTATTAATCAATGTTAAAAACAACAACAAAACAAATAAATACGTTCAATCAATTTCTCTTAACGGAAAACCTTTAAATCGAAATTATCTAAGTCACAGTGAACTTGTAGCAGGAGGTCAAATTGAGATTGTAATGGGCTCAAATCCTCAGTTGAACAGAGATAAATATACTCATGCACCAACAATAGATGCATTGCCAAAAAATTTCGTTCCCCTCCCATTCTTCCATCAAACGGAGCACGTGTTTATTGATAAAATGACTATTAGTTTAGACGCTATTCATAACGGTGAAACACGAATTCATTTCACTAAAGATGGTTCTGAACCAACTCAACACTCTCCTATTTACACATCAGAATTTGAAATTACTGAAACGACGACGATCAAGGCAATAGCAATCACTGCGCATGGGAAAAGCTCAATAATCACTAACAATTTTGTAAAAAAAGATGAGGGTGTAACCTTAAAACTAGAATCAGAATACGCTAATCAATATGCAGCTGCGGGAGAATTTACGTTAATTGATGGAACACGTGGTGGAGATGAATATAGAACTGGAGATTGGCAAGGTTACTGGGCACAAGACCTAGTTGCTGTGGTCAACTTCGACAAGGCAAGAACAATATCTACCATCGGATTAGGTGTACTTTCAGACATGAAATCATGGATATTCCTTCCAAGTGAAATTGAATTTCAAGTCTCATATGACGGTAAATCATTTGAATCGGTAAAAACAATTAAAATTGAAACACCAGTTGAAACTGACATGTATCCGCATCATAAGGATTTTGAAACAAATATCGATTCGTCAAAAGGAATCATGAAAATTCGCGTCATAGCTAAGAATCATGGTATATGCCCTGATTGGCATCTTGGAAAGGGAAATGACACCTGGCTATTTGCCGATGAGATTTACTTTAAGTAATTGTTAAATCTTTCGTGCTTTCAAAGCGCTTAATTGCTGGAAAGTTGGTACTTTAGGCGAGATTTAAAAACAAAAACCAGAAATAATGAAACAAATCAAAATTACATTAATCGCTATCGCACTCTTGATCGGTACTTTTGCAAAGGCTGATGAAGGAATGTGGTTGCCATTTTTGTTGGGTAGAAATTATGAGGACATGAAAAAGCATGGCCTTAATCTAACACAAGAAGAAATATATTCTATAAACAACTCTTCATTAAAAGATGCTATCGTTTCTTTTGGTGGGTTTTGTACAGGTGAAATCATTTCTAAAAAAGGATTAATCTTAACAAATCACCATTGTGGATATGACGCAATTGCTGAGTCTTCGACTTCAGAACACAACTATTTAGACGATGGTTTTTGGTCAAAAAACACAAGTGAAGAGATTCCAATTCCAGGCTTATTTGCAACGTTCATCGTTCGAATTCAAGATGTTTCCGAGACAATTAATGCAGAATTGAATGAATCAATGACAATTGAAGAGCGCAATGCTAAAATTAAGGAACTTAGTGATGTTTTAGTTGCTGATGCCACAAATGGAAATGATTACAAAGCCTTTGTACGTGATTTTTACGAAGGAAATGAGTTTTACCTTTTTGTTGAAGAGCGTTTCTCAGATATACGCTTAGTTGGTACACCTCCTCAATCTGCTGGTAAATTTGGTGGAGATACAGATAATTGGATGTGGCCACGTCACACAGCAGACTTTTCAATGTTCCGTATTTATGCAGATGCGAACAACAAGCCTGCACAATACTCAGCTGAAAATAAACCTTATTCTCCTAAGCACGCATTGCCTGTTTCTTTAAAAGGTGTTCAAGAAAATGATTATGCTATGATTCTTGGTTTTCCAGGATCAACAGATCGTTATTTGAGCTCTTGGGGAATTGAACAAGCTGTAACATTAGAACAACCTAAACGTGTTGATGTAAGAGCGAAGAAACTAGAAATCATGAAAGCGAAAATGGACCAAGATGTTGACATTCGTTTGAAGTATTCTTCAAAATATGCCCAAGTCGCGAATTACTGGAAGTACTTTATCGGCCAAACGGCACAAGTAAAAAACAATGATGTCATTGGTAAAAAACAAAAGCTTGAAGCTGAGTTTAAAGAGTTCATCAAAGGAAAAGATTTGTATGCAAATGTTCTTCCTTCTATTCAGAAGTTTTATGAAACTACAAATTCAACTGTGAATATTGGAGTTTATCAATCTGAATTTATTTACTCTGTAGATGCCAACCTTGCGGCGTTTAGATATAAATTCTGGTTAGATGCTTTACATAGTGAAAATACAGCGCGTGCAGATATGTTGAAAGTACGTTTAGCTGAGATTGTTATGGATTATTATGCAAAAGCTGACATGGATATTGAAGTAAACATCATCCATGACGTTTTAGAAATGTATATCCAGGATGTACCTATGGATCAAATGGGACCTTTCACAAAGAAAATTGCTGCAAAAGGATCAAAAGGAGTAGACAAGTTCACGAAAAAAGTGATGAAAAAATCAATTTTCACGGACAAAGCTCGTTTTGAAAAGTTTGCTGAAAACCCAACTGAAAAAGCATTAATGAAGGATCCTTTATTCGCTTTAATCATGGACATGAATGATGCGCACACTGCTGCTAAAGGTACAGATGCAATTACAAATGCAACTAACGATTTAGATAATGCAAATCGTTTATTTGTTAAGGGAATTAGAGAAATGCAACCAAACAAAAAGTTTTATCCTAATGCAAACTCTACATTAAGATTGACTTATGGAAATGTACTTCCTTATAATCCTAGAGACGGTGTTTCTTATCATTATACTACATCATTGGATGGTGTAATGGAGAAAGAAGATGCTTCAGTACCAGAATTTAATGTTCACCCAAGAATCAAAGAGGTTTGGGAGAAAAAAGATTATGGACAATATGCAGACGCAAACGGAAACTTAACTGTAAACTTTTTATCAAACAATGATATTACTGGAGGAAATTCAGGCTCACCAGTGATTAATGCTGATGGTCATTTGATCGGAACTGCCTTTGATGGTAACTGGGAAGCGATGTCAGGAGATATTTACTTTGAACCGAATATCCAGCGAACAATTTCATGTGACATCCGTTACACGTTATGGTTAGTTGACAAATGTTATGGTGCAACAAATATTATTGATGAATTGGAATTGATTAAATAAGTCATTCATTTAATTTTAAATCCCGTCAGAAATGACGGGATTTTTTTTTGTTATATTGTTCCATGAATTTGCCTCTCGTCTACCCCGATTCTCTCTTTGATATTCCGGGATATGTTATTGCAATAATTTT
Organism: Crocinitomicaceae bacterium; assembly: GCA_041596895.1. GTDB lineage: Bacteria > Bacteroidota > Bacteroidia > Flavobacteriales_D > Crocinitomicaceae > UBA4466. Next base: position 8,855 of record JBFHHS010000051.1, read on the forward strand.
CTTTACCCCTATTGTTTTGGGGCTTTTTTTCTTAATTCGTAATAAGCGGTTTGATAAACAGTGGGAAGCAGGAATATTTCCTGAAAAGTACAAGTTCAATCAAGATCATTTATTAGAAGCTTACTTATCTTTAGCTGCACTTATCATACAAGTTCAAAAAACTGAAAAAGGTCAAAAAATCGTTTTTGTAAATTCTTATTTCAATCGTTACTTTAAAAGGAGTAATTATGATTTTAGTGATTCATTAAGTTTTTCATTCAATCACCCTGTTAAAATTGAGACAGTCACAACCTGGCTAAAAAAACACATATCAGACAAAATAGAACGATCTCACATCATTTACTTTCTTGTTGGAATAACAATGATTGATGGAAAGGTTTCACTCCAGGATAAAAAACTTCTTGCTCTTATCAGTATCCAGTTAGAATTGGACCTAAGCGATTTAGAACGCATATTAGCCATGTATGCCTCTTATCAAGAAAATGATGCTAAAACTTCAAATAAAACACATTCAAAATCAAATAATCACGTTCAAGCAGCAATCATATTAGGCGTAACAATTGAATCAAGCAAAGATGAGATTAAAAAAGCTTATAGAACAATGGTAAAACTACACCATCCCGATAAGTTTCAACACACAGGCCCGTCACAAATTAAAGTCGCGGAAGAAAAATTCATCCAAATACAACAGGCATATGAAGTATTGATGGAGATTCATAAATAATTCTATTCGTTTTAGTATCATTGCGCTATGGAGCCAATTTCATTCATTTTAAATATCTATTTCCCAAAACAAGACCCATATGGCAATGCAGAAGATGATAGCTCTGGAATTTTAGTTGTTTTCTGGTTCTTCCTTCCTTTTATCCTCGCATTTGGTTATGTCCTCTACAAACGATTTTTCGATTCTGAAATTAAAGTAGAAGGTTTTGACGTAGAGGCTACCTTTCATAATGACAGTTTGATGGAAGCCTATATCTTTTTAGCTGCAGAAATGATTAAAAGTGATACTTCGAAATCAACCGAAAAGATTTCATTCATGAATTCATATTTCATTAAGCATTTCCAAGAAACAAATTATCAATACAAAGAAATACTTGTAAAAGCTTACAGAAACCCCGCTCCTATTGAAAAAGTGGCGACTTGGCTTCAGTATCACTTGAATCACCCGCAACGTTTACAAGTTATGTATTTCCTTGCAGGACTTTCGATGGTTGATGGAAATATACACGGGTTTGAGATGCGTTTACTCTCGGACTTAAGTGAAATACTCGAGTTGACTCCAAAAGAATTTCAAAGCATCATTGGAATGTTTGAAAGGCAGAAAGAAGAAAGTCGTACAAAAAACAATTATACACCAAGAAAAACGCGTTTAACCATTGCATGCGACATATTAGGTGTATCTGAATTTGCGGACATCGATGAAATTAAAAAAGCTTATCGCCAGTTGGTAAAACTTCACCACCCAGACCGATTCTACAACGAATCTGAGGAGCAACAAAGAATTGCACAAGAGCGCTTCATGAAAATTCAAAACGCGTATGAGACAATTGAAAAACTGAAGTAATTAGATTTCTTCTAACCAGCGCATAACGTCCACTCCATCCGCATAATCATCCAGCATAGGACATTGAGCTGAACCAAAATCAATGTAGTCATTTCCCACAACCGTTTGGATTTCATCCTTATGAGTATCAATGAAAGCATCTACATCAGACTTAGATTTATAATACTGATAATGAATCATTGCCAGAGGAGAAAACAGTTCCTCAGACTCTCGCAAAAGCACAAAATTATTATCAAACAAGGAATGCTTATTCATTAAATAAACGGCCTTATTATAATCATAATTATTTCCGTATTTATTGTGATGAATAATATCTGCATGATCAATCACCCCTTCAAAGAATCTGCTCAATTCAAATCCATCTGGCAACATTAAATGAGAAACATTTCTACAACCTAAACCAAAATAATTGAAGATGTCATGACCTAATCGATTGATTTGATCTTGAGTTTCTGTTCCATCTAAAACTGCAACTGAAGTTCTATTTCTTCTGAAGATATGTGGATATTTGCCAAAATATTCTTCAAAGAATTTGAGTGAATTATCACTCCCCGTTGCAATTACAGCTTCAATATTGGAAACTCTTCCCGTTGAAAATTCGATACTACCTTTTAATTCTGGTAAAAACTCCAGTAAATGTGCTCCCAATGCAGGCAATAATGTTTTATCGTCGGAACTCAATTTACAAATTGCTTTGTTTCCTGATAAAACGACACATAGAAAATCGTGAAAACCTACCAAAGGAATATTGCCAGCCATAATTATAGCAACACGCTTGGGTTCCTTCGTGAACTTATAATTAGCTGTCCACTTCTCCAACTCAGATTGATTTAATCGCTCACCTAAAGCCAAAAGACTTTGACGCACGTTTTCTTTAGTAAACCATCCATTGAATGACACTTGACGATTAATCAAGACATTTAAAGCTTGATACTCATCTTTTGTTACTCCGACCGAAAAATCTGTCCATTCTTCGTTCTTGCCTAAGGCAACCATTAAGGCACCTAATTGAACAAATCCCTTTATTATACTTTCTTGTTTCACACTGCAAAATTATCGCAACTAATCGAATATCCTATCCTCAAGAACATTTTTTGAAGATTTCGTTAAAAATAATTAAGGTTCTACGTATATTTGCATGAGTTAAAAAGAGAACAATGGCAATAATTATAACAGACGAGTGCATTAATTGTGGAGCATGTGAACCAGAATGTCCGAATAACGCAATCTATGAAGGTGGTGCTGAATGGAAATATTCTGATGGAACATCACTGACAGGAATGATTACAACTTTAGACGGCGATGAAACAATGGCAGATGATTCGAAAGAACCAGTTGACATGGATGTTTATTACATTGTAACAGATAAGTGTACAGAATGTGTTGGCTTCCATGATGAACCTCAATGTGCTGCAGTTTGTCCAGTAGATTGCTGTATTGATGATCCAGATTACAGAGAATCTGAAGAAGAATTGCTTGCTAAGAAAGATTTTATGCACTTGTAAAACACAAGCTTTTAAATAATTACAATCCGCTAACTTAAAGTTAGCGGATTTTTTTTTGATTTCTTTTGAATTTCCATTGTGAAAATGAATATTCGTATTACTTTTGCAGCTGGGGTAAGTCTTATACGACCAGCTCCCTCTGAATCCTCCAGGACGGGAACGTAGCAAAGGTAAGAGGTTGTAGCGGTGCGATGTAAGTAGCTTGCCCCTCTTTTTTTTGTCCAATAATTTCGAACCAATTCAAGAGTAAAACTTCTGACTATACAACTTATAACCTTGTGTTTGTGTATTTTTAGCAGTGCGATGTAAGTTACTACCTCATTTTATTCTTCTCCCGAAGAAGTCATTCGTCTTCATTTGCTCACGCAAATTCTTCCCTCTTTTTTTGTCCAATAATTTCGAACCATTTCAAGAGTTAAACTTCTGACTATACAACTTATAACCTTGTGTTTGTGTGAAGCTAATTTTTCACTTCGATCTTAACGTTATATACCCCATAAACAACTTAGAATCATTTGATGTCTTAAAGTGAACTTCAACTCTCCAAAAATAATCTTCATTAACCCTTACAGATCCATCTAAGGAAGATTCACCATTCCAGCCAAATGTAGCATCATCAGATTCAAAGATTAGCTCGCCTTTTATATTATATATCGTCATGGAATACCCCCGAGCTTTAAATCCATCCATTACTGGTAATAGATATTGATTTAATCTCAAAGTATCAATTACAAATTCATGCGGTAATTCAAATGAATAATCATCCAATACATGAACATACTTCGTTCTTTCACCAATACAGCCAAAATTAGAAGTGCCTTGAAGTGTAACCTCATATTCTCCACTTTTCATTATTGGAAATGTATGCTTTGGCTCAAACTCATAGCTTTCGATTGAACCATCACCAAAACTCCAGCAATAAACATCTGCTCCATGAGTTAAATTCCGAAAACCTGTTGTCGATTTTTTTGTCGTGAGTGATAAATCCGAAATTAAAAAATCAACATCAGGAACTTCATTTACTTTTACTTTAGCAGTTAACTTGACTAATTCGCCATGAACATTCTCTGTAATGAGGTGATAATCTTGAGAGTTCATTGGAATGAATTCAATTCCATTTGCAATTCCACTAGTCCAACAATAGTTTTCAGCACCATGACCAATCAATGTTATGCCTTGACCTTTACAAATCTCAACCTTCTTCGTATTTGCGCAAGTATCCGATCCATATTGAATTGAATCTCGATTTATGCCATCTACTAAAACGTTGAAACCTATTCTTTTCGTGTTTAGACCTTTAATTTCTTGGGTCCAACTTCCAAAAATCAATATAATTGTTAGAAATGTGATTAGTGTTTTCATTTATATTATTTTAATATATCTCAATAATTACAACAACATGGTAATTGACTTAATTCTTAATAAAAGTTGAAATTGAACTTGAGGTCTGAACAAAATAAACGCCCGGTATCAGGTCAGAAACATTAATTATGACTTGATTTGATGAAATGCCATTGAATCTTGAGTAATTGATGTTTTCTCCATAAATATTACTGATTTCAATTTCATCAAGGTAATTTCCTTCAACTACTAATTTCTCATTTACAGGATTCGGATACACAACAAGTTGATCGTCGAACTTTAACTTTGCCGTTACCGAACATATACTTGAAAAATTCTCTCCTCCGTTAAAATCAGTCATTTTTAACCTATAATACTTACTTGAGTTAAAATGGTTGTCATCTACATAGGAGTAATGAATTGTTTTGTTTGAGTTACCTGCACCATCAATGATTGCAACAGTTTCCCAACTTATTAAATCAAAAGATTGTTCCAAAGAAAAATAATCATTGTTCAATTCTGAAATTGTGTTCCAATTGATAAATACACGACCTTCATCAAAAACAGCATCAAAGTTATCGATGTCAACTCCTAAATAGGCAATACATGGAAAGTTATCGAGAACAATGGCGCCCATGTAAGCATTATCGAGTAACTTTCCTTTCAATCCAATAACATGTTGACTCGATGTAGCTGTAAAAATCACAGTAGCCTTCTGCCAATAATCATCAAGTCCTCCTGAGCTTGTAAAAACTCCAACATTATTACCATCAATATATACACTTAACTTTCCTCCTGAAGGATCATTAACGAAGAGGTTATAATCGAGGACCACCTGCTGCCATTCTACCTCAAAGAAGTAAGTGTTTCCCGGAATCAAACCACTTAGGATGGTACTAATGCCTTCAGTTGTCTCACCTAAAGCACCATTGATTAAGAGAAAAACCATTTCACCACCTGCTAAAGAACTTCCATTCACATTTGTTATGTTCGCTTGTGCCGTTCCAGGGTAAATACCATTTCCAGAAATAATATCTGGAGTACTATGCCAAATATTCCAAAACAATGGAGATTCGAAAGAAGCAGGTGTTCCATTCATCTCAGGTAAATCAACACAGTTTTGAGCTTTACAAAAACCAATTGTAAAAACTGAAGAGAATATAAATGTTGCTTTAATGTAAAATAGTTTGATCATGTGCTTGCTTTTAATAAAAAAAAAACGAAATGGAACATTTAAATCCATTATCATTCATCAAACCTAATACCTCCTCTAATAAATAATGAGTTTTAGTACATCCAATTGATCAATTCAGAATAGTTAATTGATAAATTAACTGCCCTTAATAGAGACACAATCTTCTGATTTTATGGAGTTAGAATGAATCCAAATTAAAAACTGATCCAACTGAAAATAAACATCAATTAAAAACTAAATTAAATATGTAAAACTTAGGGCCAAGTAATTGTATCTTTCTTACATTCTGATAGCTTTGTAATGAACACAAAATTAAATTCTATGAAATTCTTTATCGATACAGCCAATTTAGCCGAAATCAAGGAAGCAAATGACCTTGGTATTTTAGACGGTGTGACTACTAACCCATCCTTGATGGCAAAAGAAGGAATCACGGGAGAAGTGAACATTCTCAAGCATTATGTAGACATTTGTAACATTGTAGATGGTCCTGTGAGCGCTGAAGTTATTTCTACAGATTTTGAAGGAATTGTTCGTGAAGGAGAATATTTGGCTACGTTACATAAAAATATCGTTGTGAAAGTTCCAATGATTCTAGACGGTATTAAAGCAATTAAACATTTCTCAGAAAAGGGAATCAAGACTAATTGTACTTTAATCTTTTCGGCTGGACAAGCTTTGATTGCAGCAAAAGCAG
>JBFHHS010000052.1:0-14998 GCA_041596895.1 Crocinitomicaceae bacterium
GTATGGTGAAAATGTAAATCGACCGGAGCATTTCGGGGTGAATTGGGGGCCAAATTCTGAATGGATTGAAGTGAATATCTGCGATGTTAGAAATGCCAATAAAATGTACTTGTTAGATTGGAGCATTGATTCATTATATCGCCCAGAATTGTTGTCTTATTATCGAGGTTCTCCTGGAGATACCAATATGGTGTACATGCACAAGGCTTACTTTAATGTGAAGACTGGAAAACGTGTTGCGCCTGATTTACCAAAGGTAACGCACATCAACCAATTGCAAACGGTGTGGTCTACCAATCCGGGCCAGGTTAATTTAAATTATACGAGTAGGGGATTCAAAAGCGTGGAACTGATGTCTTTTGATCTGGAGACTGGAGAACTCAGCTCTATTTATAAGGAGGAAAGCGCGACAAACATTGATAATTTTGATTTTGAATTTGCGGAAGCAATGGGGCGTGTTTACTTTTTCTCTGAGCGCAGTGGTTGGAAACAGGCACATTATGTGGATTTAGAAACCAAGGAAGTTGTTGATGTTACCAAGGGGAAGTACTTTATCAATGAGCTGATGCATTTTGATGGTGAATTTTATTATTTCATGGCATCAGGTGTCGATGAAGGTGTGAACCCGTATTATGAAAAACTGTATAAAATTGATTTAGAAGGAAACAATTTCACTGAATTGAGTCCGGAAGATTTACATCACGATATCAGAATGTCAAAGAACGGAAGGTATGCATGTGATAACATCTCTGATGCGACAACACCAACACGAACTGTCTTACGCGACCTTCATACAGGAAAAATAATTGCTGAATTGGGTAGGGCTGATGTTTCTGATTTGAAAAATTACAGAGCACCGAAAGTTTTTACAGCCACTGCACGTGATAATAAAACAACAATTTACGGAGCATTATGGCTTCCGTCGAACTTTGATGAAACAAAAAAATACCCAATCATCGATGCAAGTTATACGGGGCCGCATACGCATGAGTTCCCGGTGCAGTTTCGCTATAGCCTTTCGGATCAAGCATTGGCAGAACTTGGGTTTATTGTGATGCGCGTGGATGGTTTGGGTAGTTCAGGAAGGTCGAAGGAATTCCACGATTTTTCGTATAAAAATTTAGGAGGAAATTTGGAAGATCACATCGGTTCTATCCGTCAACTGGCCAAAAAGTATAGCTGGATTGATACAAACCGTGTTGGGATTTATGGTCATTCTGCTGGAGGATATGATGCGGGACATGCTGTATTAGCGTACCCAGATTTTTACAAAGTTGCAGTAGCGAGTTCTGGTGATCATGACCACCGTATGGAAAAAGCATGGTGGCCCGAAATGTATATGGGATGGCCCGTGGATAGCGTTTATGAAAGCCAATCGAACGTAACCATGGCGCCAAACTTAAAAGGAAAGTTATTGCTTGTGCATGGTGGTATTGATGATAATGTAAACCCATCAGCAACGTTCAAGTTGGCAGAGGCACTTATAAAAGCAGATAAAGAGTTTGATTTATTGATACTCCCAAGTCAACGACATGGCTACCGAGGATTGTATTACAATTATTTTCTAAAAAAACGTTGGAATTATTTTATAACACACTTGCTAGAAAAAGAACCAATTTGGGACATCAATTGGGGGAGTGAGTAGAAATTAATTTTTAATACCGTAACATCTTCCGTAGAACACCTCTCCCAATTCATTTTCATATTCAATTTCGAAATTGATAGAATCAGTAGAGAAGTAACCCGAAGTACTGCGGATAGATTTCCCCTGGACGTTCTGTGGAGAAATAGTTATGGTGTTGTTGTCAACTTGGCATTCAACATTAAAGATCGTTCCACTAAAATCATTGTTTTTATTAGCGTAATTTGAAATAATCAAATTGTTTGGGGCGCAATTCGAGCGAACAAGAACGATGTCATAAGCGTCATAATTCCAATCCATTGTTGGTGGACCAGTTATTGAATCTTCTACTGCATATGTCCCTAAATGCGCTTCATTTAAAAATTGACACGAATTGTCATCTTCTGTGGCTTCTGTGTTGTAGTTCGTTGCGTTGCAATTTGTGCATCCTTGCTTTTTACAAGCTCCAAGAAATAATGTGGCGATTAACGTTAGTATGATAAGTTGGCCTTTTTTCATGTCAATACTACTGTTGGTAATGATGAATAGTCGTTCTGAGTCTTAAAGTTAAGGTATTTATGCGAATGTTACCTATTATTTAAGAAGAAGATCATGAGGAGTGAAATAAAAGGGTATCTTGGAAATCTATGCGTTATACACTTCTCTCCATTTTATTTTTATTCGGTTTCGTTGGTTCCGTTATGGCTCAACCATGGTCCTTAATCTTTCCAGGAATAAGTTCGTCTGGAACGGTTTCTGTCACGGAAATCATTGAATGTCCAAACAATGACCTTATCGTTGTAGGTGGTAACGGGAATAAATATTCTGAAGCGAATGGTTTTGTAATGCGCATTAACCCTACCGGAGAACTATTATGGTATAAAGAATATATTGGTGCTCATACATTTGAGTCTGTGATGATTATCCCCGAAGGTGGCTTCTTAGTAGGCGGGGTAATGAGTGAAGGTTATGGTTATTATAACGCTATAATGAAAATTGATGATGACGGGAACGTACTTCAGGTGGTAAGTCTATTTTTTGATTCTACTCAAACTACCCGAGCATTGATTAAATCGAACCATGGTTTTATTGGTTTTGGTCAATATGCTTATGAGTTAAACCATAATTTAACAGGGGTGAATTGGTTGCAGCAACTCCAGCCAAATGGTAGGGCCTTCGATATTGAGAAAACAGTAAATGGATTTGTTACTGCAGGTTTTGGTGGGAATATAAGTGTTTCACCATGGAGTAAGCGTGATATTAGTTTATCTAAAATAGATAATCAAGGAAACTTATTATGGTCGAGAACTTTTGGTGGGATGCGTGATGATTTTGGACAAGAAGTTGAACCTACCATTGATAATGGGATCTTAATTTGCGGTATAACTGACTCATACGATTCATGGGTTCAGAAGGCATTTCTTATAAAGACGGATTCACTAGGAGAATATCAATGGGGTAAAACGTATACTATTCCTAATGGTGGTGGAAGTGCTTTATCAATGTTGGAAGATAATGATGGCAACATTTATATTGGTGGTGGGAAGATGTTATTCAAAACAAATGCAGTTGGAGAAATTATCTGGAGTAAACGTTTTAATAATGGAACAATTTACTCGATGGTATTTTGCGCAAAAGGAAAAATTGCAGTGAGTGGTGAAAATGACAACTTTGATTTTTTTGTCTCGAAGTTTGATTCAACAGGAAATGCAGATTGTTCTGAGGATATAGTAATCGAATCGGTAGATCGTTCTTTTTTATTCAAAGTAAATGGCTCTTATACTCATGGTAATTATTTCCCGGTAGATCAAGTTAGTGTTGAGGCGCATTCAATTGAAAAAGTTGCATATGACTGCCAAGTATTGGCCTTGGATCAAAGTTCCAAGGTGATAAGCCAAGCCATTAATATTTATCCTAACCCTGCTTCAAACCAAATTAATTTGGAGTTTGGTGAGTCTAGTGAATTAGGCGAGTTTGAAATTTATAATTTACAAGGAGGTCGCGTGTCTATGCATGAAATTGATTACGGAAAAAAAATAATAGAATTCAGTTTATTAAATATTCCTGATGGGATTTATTTTTATAATGTCGTGAATGAATACGGTACGGTGCAAAATGGAAAGCTTGTTATTGCCAGGTAAGTTAATCCTTCGTTGCTTCAATTGAATAGACCATCGGTAAGCGGTTTCCAAAATGCTTTATTCTAAATTTTCCTGGTTCAAATTCCTCGGTATGCGCGAAACAATCATAAGGTGAGTAGTCATATTCTTTTAATGCATCCAAACGGAAGTTTTTAGCGAATAGACTCGTTAACACTTCAGAAATAGGATGGTTCCATGTCACCGATTTAAAAGTCTCTGTGGATGCTTTGTCGGCATACGTTCCTTCATTCGTTTCAACGATTGGTTCGGTATTGAAATAACTGTATTTCACAGTCGTAAAGTCATCGTCGAACATCCAAACTGCTGGATGAAACTCCACAATCACAAACTTACCTTTTGGTTTTAAAAAGGTATCCAGAACATGTGCCCATTTGTCTAAATCAGGTAACCATCCTATAGTTCCGTAGCTGGTAAAGATGAGGTCGAATTGTCCGTTTAAGTGATTCGGTAAATCGTAAATGTCAGAACAAATAAATGTAGTATTGGAGTTTGTTTTTAAAGCGAGCTTGCGTGCATTGTCTATCGCAACATTCGATAAATCAACTCCGGTAACTTCCGCTCCAAGTCGTTCTAAAGAAATCGTGTCCTGTCCGAAGTGACATTGTAGGTGAAGTACTTTTTTTCCTGTTAAATCACCCAATATATCTAACTCAAAGGCATTAAGCGATGTTTTTCCTTGAATGAAGGCATCATTATTATAGAATTCGGAATCAAGATGTAATTCTGTGCGTTTATTCCAAGAGGCTTTATTGATTTCTTTATAGTCCATTCTTCAAGTGTTTTGGGTATTCAACTTTCCATAAGAAAAGTCCTCGCGCTGGAACGGAAGTAGAGGCAGCTTGTCGATCCATTGCATCCAATATGGTGCGCATGTCTTCGGGCTTAGTTTTACCAACTCCAACATCAACTAAAGTACCTACAGTTGCACGAACCATATTACGTAAAAAACGATCTGCTGTTATTTCGAAATAGCAAGAATCATTTTCCAATTGTACCCACTTTGCTACTTTTACATCGCATATATTTGTTTTAACATCAGTATGAATTTTAGACAGCGATGTAAAGTCTTGTTTTCCCAAAAGGTGTTTTGCGGCTTCATTCATTTTATCAAAGTCTAAGTCATTTTTGACTAGCCAACTCTGTCCTTGTTTAAACGGGTTTTTGTGACGATGAATAAAATAACGATAGGTTCTAGCAGTGGCATCAAAACGTGCGTGACTATGTTCATTTACCGGAAACATGTCATAAATTGCAATCGATTGTGGGAGCATACGATTCAATTTAAAAACGAATCGTTCTGGATCTTCAATACTTGGCATATCTGTATGAAGAATAAAATGATGCGCATGTACCCCAGTATCGGTTCTTCCGCATCCTACAACCTTCACTTCGATGTTTGAATTTAACTTCGTTAAGCTATCCTCAATAACTTCTTGCACTGATATTTCTCTGGGTTGTCTTTGCCAACCATGAAAATCTTCTCCGTTATATGCGAGTTCAATGAAATACCTTTGCATGATTCAAATATAAGAGAATGTCTTCTGGAAAAGAAAAAAGCACCCATCAAAGATGGGTGCTTTTTGTAAGTTTTGCTTTACTAATACGCTTTCGGATACTCAAAGTTACTCATGTCTATCTCATAGCAATCAATACTGGCTTTCTTTCCAACAATTTCAAATCCTGAAATGAATGCTTTTTTCAATGCTTCGTGGTAAGAGAAGTGTGTATCATTGTTTACTGAATTGATTCCATACCCAAGGTTAACAGGTGTGCTCCATGTATCGCCTAAATTTTCAGATACATAAACATCCAAATCACCCATTCCTAAATGTCCGTCTGAACTAAAGAATAAGTATCTACCATCAGGAGTAATATAAGGAGTTGTTTCTCTTCCAGGTGTGTTAATTGAATCTGAAAGTGGTTTCGCAGAGCTCCATGATTTTCCGTTTCTATAAGAAACATAAATATCTGTTGATCTCGTTTCACCTTTACGATCAGAAACAAAATACATGGTGTTCCCATCAGCAGTTAAAGTCGCTGAACCTTCGAAGTATGAAGTGTTTACTCCTTTGATTGGTTTTGGAGTATTCCATGTTCCTTTGCTGCTCATTTTGGCTTCACAAATGTCAGAGCCTTTTGTTGTATTCTTGGCATCCGTTGCAGTTGAGTTTACGGTCATAATTGCAGATAGGCCATCAGCAGAAATGTAGTTCAAAGCGTCAAATCCATCAGAATTAAGTTTCCCTAAATCGTTGTTTGCTGTTCCCCATTCTTTCATTTCTTCATCATACACTGATTTGTACGTGTCTTCAAAATATCGTTGATCATCAGGATTCATTCCACCTCCTGTAGTGTTGCTTCTTCTTGATACGAAGTAGATCGTTTTATGATCACTTGCTAATAAAATGTTGTAATCGTCGTATCCAGAATTGATTTCGCCTTCAATCGGTGTTTTTTCAAATTTCTTACCCTGCTCCATTTGCGCTTTAGCAAAGTTACATTCATCAATATGATGTTGAACTCCCAACACTTTAGAACGTGATTTGGATAACATTTCGTCAGCTTTTTGATAGTTTACAATGGCAGAATCAAGGTTTCCTAAACGGTGATTCACTGTTCCTAATAAAAAGTAGATTTCATCATTTACTTTACCTTCTCCTAAACCAATCGCAGAATTTGCATATTTCAAAGCATAACCAAAATTATCGAGTCTGTAGTGACATTTGCCGATCCAATAAGCAGCTTTCCAACTGTTCGGGTCTTTCACTTCAGCTTGTCTAAATCGAATTAAGGCATCTTTTATCTTCCCTAAACCATACATAGTTTTCCCTTCTTCAATCATATAAGTTGCTGCAGTTTTGTCAACAATATTTGTTGTAGAATCAGGAGGAGGAGTTCCATTAGAATGAGCGAAAGAATTCCCTACAAATGCAAAAATAGATAAGGTTAAAGCGTAGCGTAATATTTTAGTCATCGTGCGTAATTTGTTTTAGTTTTCAATACGGCTTGCAAAAGTTATGCAAAAGAATGGATTTTTCTAAGAAATCGGTTAAAATAGTTGTGTTAGTTATTCACTTTTGCTGAGTATTCATTTGATTTTAAGTCCACTAAATCGTCCATAGCTATGGTAGATGCTACAATTGCTAAGATTGGAGCGGCAGCAGCACAAAGCCATAAAAATAAATGAAATAAAAAGCCACCAATCATTTGCATTGGCGCTTCAGAGAAACTTGACCAGTCAAATAATGCACCTAAATCTACGGGAACTAAAATCAACAAGGAATAGATAGAACCAATGGCAATTGCAAGTCCGCGATTTTGACGAACAAAAACAATACTTTCTGCAATGTCAAGTCTTCTGCGCTCGTTGATATAATCCAAAAATGCGAATCCATAATAGAAGAATCCAATAACAAAGGTCAAGTAGAAGATAGGAGAGGCTTTCGGGTCGTCCCAACCTAGAATGGAAACAATAAATATTATGAGGAAGAAGAAGTATTCCCACATGAAGTTTCGAATTACAATGCGCATGGCGCGCTTGATATCGTGTATCAATTGACGTAAACTGAAAGGATATGTGTTTCCTGTTAGAATTTTTTCCGTTTTCATACTCAGATGAGAAATCAGTGGAGAAAGAATAACGACTACCAAATATTTTGCAAATTTCATAAGCAACATGGCGATGGAAATTTCGATCAAGATATAGAGTAAATACCAAACGATTTCATTCATGTTTTGCGCATCTGGTTCTAAGTGATGATTCTTTACCATCGCTCCAAGTTTGTATATGATTAACATCAATGCAGCAGGAAAAACTAAATACCAATACAATTTGTTTTCAATGATGAATTTCACCGCCTTGAAGTACGCTCGCATTCCAAAAAGAAAATTCTTTAAAAATCGCATGCTCAAAAATAATCAAAGGAAATTCAAATCGGTTATTTCATAAGGCTTTTGTATCTTTGTCCTTTCCAAATTTTTAACCCTTGAACTCAAGAGTACTTATGAATTTTAGCAGTTTAACAGCAATTTCACCAGTAGACGGTAGATATCAAAGCAAAACAAGTGAATTACAACCTTACTTTTCTGAGTTCGGTTTAATCAAGTATAGAGTAATTGTAGAAGTAGAATACTTCATTGCAATGGTTGAAAGTGGCGTGAAGGCTTTGGCAGATTTCCCTAAAGATAAATACAGTGATTTACGCGCATTATGTGCTAATTTCTCTGAGGAAGATGCCCTTTGGATTAAAAACATTGAAAAAACAACAAATCACGATGTTAAAGCGGTAGAATATTTCTTGAAAGATCGTATGACTGCTTTAGGGTTGGAAAAATATTTAGAGTTTGTTCATTTTGGTTTAACTTCTCAAGACATCAATAATACTTCAATTCCACTGTCGCTGAAAGAAGCGATTGAAAAGGAATATTTACCGTTATTGGATGAGTTGATTTCGAAATTGACTGAATTGAGTTTGGAATGGAAAGAGATTCCAATGTTGGCAAGAACACATGGTCAACCTGCATCTCCAACACGTTTAGGTAAAGAAATACAAGTTTTTGTAGAGCGTTTAACTATTCAGCGTAATCACTTAACTGCTGTGCCTTATTCAGCTAAATTTGGTGGTGCAACAGGAAACTTTAACGCACATTATGTTGCATTTTCGTCAGAAGATTGGGTGGCCTTCGCAAATAACTTCGTAAATAATATATTAGGATTAAATCGTAGCCAAACTACAACTCAAATAGAGCATTACGATAACATGGCAGCAATGTTTGATGCTTTGAAACGTATCAACACCATTGTAATGGATTTAGATCGTGATATGTGGACGTATGTTTCTATGGAGTATTTCAAACAAAAGTTGAAAGAGGGAGAAGTTGGATCTTCTGCTATGCCGCATAAAGTAAATCCGATTGATTTTGAAAACTCTGAAGGAAATATCGGGATTGCGAATGCAATTTTTGAGCACCTAGCGTTGAAATTGCCTGTTTCTAGATTGCAAAGAGATTTAACAGACTCTACTGTTCTAAGAACTATTGGACTTCCTTTAGCGCACACATTTATTGCTCTCAAATCTACGTTGAAAGGGTTAGATAAATTGTTACTTAACGAGTCTGCATTCGAAAGGGATTTAGAAAATAACTGGGCTGTAGTTGCAGAGGCGATTCAAACGATTTTACGTCGCGAAGGGTATCCTAAACCATACGAGGCTCTAAAAGGATTGACAAGAAAAAATGAGGCAGTTACAAAATTAACTGTGCACGATTTCGTTGATACTTTGAACGTTTCTGATGAGCTGAAAATTGAGCTAAAGAAAATTACACCGCAAAATTATACAGGAATTCAATTGGTTGACTAGATTTTTGGACTGATTGTTGTCCTTTTTTAGTTAAATTAAGCCTATGAAGAATTCTGTCCTGATTGTATGTCTTGTTTTTTGTTCCACATTTTTGTTTGGTCAAGAATCCGATATTGAATGGGGTGAAATTCAGAAAAAACAAGGGCGCTTAATTGAAGTATTTACCCAAAAACCTGGTGAGTTTTATACGCTTCGTTGGTTAGGTGGAAATATTGGAGGTAGCTATCAGGTTACACGTAATGTTGGATTAAAACGTGTTGCACGTACTCGAATTCGACTTGTTGTCAATAAAAGCATAGCCAATTTTGAATCGGCAGGAATTGTAGATGGTGATTTAGTCGTTTTCCTTTCTGATAAACAGGATGGACAAGATTTACTTTACATGCAACGATATGATGAGAATCTTGATCCTAAAGGTGAACAAGTGTTGTTGGCTAGTTACGAATTACAGCCTGCAGTAAAAGGCGATTTCGAGGTCGTTTTCTCTTCCAGTGGAGAATATTTCGCCGTAACATGGGAGTTGCCAGGTAAAAAAGATCGCAGATTGGTCTATGGATTCAATGTTTACGATAAAAATCTCGAGAAAATAAATGATGGGGAGTATCCATTGCAGTATGACCCCAAATACGTGCGTGTTTTAGAGCATCACCTTTCCAATTCGGGAGATTATTTCATGGCGTTTGCAGAGTTTAAAGATGCAGAGAAATCTTTTTTAAGAAATACACTGGAATTTAAAGAATTACATGTGTATCACATCAATTCAGATGGCTTGCAAGATTTGTTTGTGGATGTGGATGGTCGTAGAATTGAGGCAATGGCTATGACGACCAATGATAATAATGAGTTTTTGATTACGGGGATTTTTGGCTTACACGACGTGCAAGGGGTTTCTGGTATGTTTCACAAAAAGATTGAACTTTCTAAAGGAGAGCTAATTACAGAGAGTTATAAAGATTTTGAACCTGATTTTATCACGGAAGGTTGGACGGATCAGGAAATGAGACGTGCTGAAAAACGTGAGCAAAGAGGGAAGGGGGCTGTTCAATTACAGAATTACCAGATGAAAGACGCGACAACCCTTGATGATGGAAGTATTATAGGTACAATGGAGCAGTATTATGTGCAAGTTCATTCATATTCTGAGGCTGGTACGGGACAATCTTCGGATAAATATTATTATTACTTTAATGACGTTATAGCATTTAAAATAATGCCTGATGGCGCATTTGATTGGATTACAAAAATTAAAAAGTATCAAGTGTCCATGAATGATGGTGGACCATACTCGAGTTATGCGAGTTATCGATCTGGATCAGCATTGAATTTTATATTTAACGATAATCGATTAAATTATACAGATGCAGGCGATTTTAAATCGAGTGATGATTTATATACTGCAAATTACGGTCGAAAGAAAAATGTTGTTGCATTAGCAAAATTGGATTTACAAACAGGAGAAATAGAAAGAGGAGCTTTTTTTGACCGCACAGATATCAATGCCATTGCTGTTCCCAAAATGTTTAATGTGAATTACAATACGCGAGAAATGATTTTGTATTCTATTTGGGGGCGAAATGAGCGTATCGGTTCGTTGAAGTTCTAAACTTTACGAATGTTTTTTTTCATGTTCTCCTTTTCTTCCAAGCTAAATTGATATTGTTCAGGGTGCCTAAACCTGCGTTTAAGCATGTTGTCTATTGTTGCGCTGTCTTTGAAATATTGACGACAAGGTGGACAAAGAATAGAGTGAACACGAATCTCTAGGCGTTCTTTAATCGAGAGTTTGGTCATGTGACCTTTCTCGATATCTTGAGTTATTTCTTGACAATTCTTCATTATGTCCATTTTGAATTTAGACAATCACGCAATAATAGCTTTGCTCTATGCATAATCACCCAAAGGTTAGAAGAAGTAATATCAAAATCATTACAAATTTGTTCACTTTCTTTTTCGTCCAAATATTTCGAGGCTACAATACCACGCCATTTTTCAGGTAAAGTGTCTAAACAATCCCCTAATTCAGTTAATGTCTCGGTTTCATTAATCTGTTCATCAATATTTTTGATGTTTGAATTCGTTGTTTTTTCTAATATCCAGTGACGCGAATCGTCATTTTGATTAAAAAAGTTTGAAATGGGATCGGTGTATCGAGTTTCAGCCTTCCTCCAATGGTCAATTATCTTACGGTTTAAAATACTTGTCAACCATGTACGAAGTTTACTTCGTTTTTCAAAGGTTTCGATCTTTGTGAGTGCAGAAACAAACGTATCTTGAACTAGGTCTTTTGCTAAATCAATGTCCCTCAGTTTAGACATCGCAAATGATAGTAAGTAATCACTGTGATCATCAATCATTTTTGATGTGTCTATGTTGTTTTCTTCGCTCAAATTATTTGTTGATGTATTTAAGTTTGAATCGTTTTACAAAGGTGAAAAGTAGTAGAAAAATAGATACAAATGCAAAACTTCGGCCTAAGACATTACCATATGTAGTGTAGAAGGTTTGTTCTGTATTTAATTTCACTTGTTCTGATATTACATCGGCTACCCACCAACCTGTTGCTTTTGAAATGTCTCCTCGTTGATTAATAAAACAACTTGTTCCTGTATTCGCAGATCGAACAACAGATCTTCTGTTTTCTATTGCACGTAGCGATGCGAAGCTGCAGTGTTGTTTATATCCCGGTGTGTCTTTCCACCATCCGTCATTGGTAGCAATGCAAATCAACTGTGCGCCTTTGCGACATTGTTCTGTCACCCATTCACCATATATTGATTCATAACAAACGACCGGAGCAAATTTGAAGTTCTTAGTTTCAAAGATTTGTGCTTCTTTTTCAATTCCCAAAGTTCCTGATGTTCCTCCATTGTCAATTGATAACTCCTCTAAAAACGACAAGTATTCGGAAAATGGGATTACTTCAACTCCTGGTACGAGTTTCGATTTGTGAACGAATTCCGTTGAATTGTCCTCACGGATTAAAAAGGAAGTGTTGTAGTGTTCAATATATCCTGGGCCACTACTTAATTTCATAGATGCACGCGAATTTTTTTCTTCAAAAATCTCCATTGTTGAAGCGCCAATGTACCATGGGGCATTGTTCAATTTTAATTTTTGTTGTTTCAAATAGTGAAAGAAATCTAATCGTTGTATGTCGCGTTCAAAGAATGGAGAACTAATGGCTGTTTCAGGTGCCACAATCAAAGCTGTTTTATCTGTAACTTTTTTAGCGGCCAGATTTGCTATTTTTTCCAATTGCTTGTGAAGCATTCCAGGCTCAAACTTTTCATTATATGGGTCAATGTTTGGTTGGATTGCAATTACTTCAATTGATTTTCCTTTATCCTCATAAGAGAAGTATGAGATCAATGAAATTGAAATAGGAACAATGAGAACGAATGCTGCTGTATAAAATATCGGAGTTTGAATCTTCCAAGTTTCACGTTTAAAGTAAACGTTTTGATAGATGCGGTAAACAATCAAGTTGACTAAAAGAATCCAAAATGATCCTCCTAAAACTCCTGTGTACGAATACCATTGTACGAGCGATGGAGTAACGCTGAATGTATTTCCTAATGTAAGCCATGTCCATGATGCTTCCCAGTTATAATGGAAGTATTCGAATCCAATCCAATAAATAAGCAGTGAGATATATCCTTCTTTATGTCCTACAAATTTCTTTGTGAGGTGAAAGCAATAGAATGCTAGCGACATTAATAAACTGTTGAGAATGATTGCTAGCATTGCCCCTCCAGGACTTGCATTCCATATCCACCAAGTTGTTAGGAAGTTGTACGTGAAAAATGTGACATAAGCGTGTATCAATACTTTACCCGATTTAAACCGTTTGGTCAAAATGTAATTCTCTAGAAATAGAATAGGAACGAGTGAAATAAAAATGACAAAAGTTAAGCTTCCTGTGAAAGGAAATGAAATCGCTAAAAGTACTCCTGAAAGAAGACTAAGAAAATACCTGTGTTGTTTTTTGAGTGCTATCACGGGTATAAAAATAGCCTAATAAATTTATTTAAGATGTTGAAATATGTTTAATCCTTAGATTCCATTAGAATTTTGAGATTGTTAAGGCCTTCTTGAAGGTCTGGTCCAATTTCGTTATCTAAATCAATAAAAAGCATGATGAAGTTGAATGGGTACGGACTACTTCCTTTGATTCCCCATGTTAGCTTTGTCTCTAGATTGCCTTCTGCTGAAGTGGTCGTCATATAGGACTCGGCGATCATTTCATCTGGTTTTTTAAATCGTAATTCGCAAATGATTTTCTCATTCTCTTCAATAGATGTGATTTCCTGTTCTCCCGATCCAACATCTTCCATTTCACTGGACCACGTGTATAATGAACCTACTTCTCCAGATTCTCCTGTGAAAGTTTGTACAATGTTTGGATCTTTTTGTTGCCAAATAGAAAATGATTCATGATTTTCTAGCGCTTTTACATAATTGAACACTTCAGATTTCTCTTTTTTAATAATTACTGAACGACTTACATCGTAATTTTTTTCGACGAACAGAGCGATAATTAAAACGAGTGCGACTATTGATGCGACGAGTATAGTAAATTGCTTTAAAAACTTCATGTAGTAGGGGTTTGCGCTTTCTTAAATATAGAAAAACAATGTGCTTAAACAAAAAAAGGGTCAGTTTAACTGACCCTTTTTGTTCTCGATTACTCGAGATATGTTCTGAATATACTATTCAAATATGATAGTCATTTCAACACGTCTGTTTTTCTGACGTCCTTCTTTTGTAGAGTTGTCAGCAATCGGCTGTGTCTCTCCAAAATAAAGTGCTGATAATCTACTTGCATCGATTCCTTGAGAAACCATAAACGCTTTTACAGATTCTGCTCTTTTCTTAGATAATATAAGGTTACCTTGCGCTCCACCTACGTTATCTGTGTGACCGGCAATCTGAAGTTTCCAGTCTGCTTTCTTCACAAGAACATCTGCAAGCTCAGTTAATGAAGGAAGTGACTCTTGCTTGATTACATCTTTACCTGTTTCAAACTCTAAGTTTTCAAAAGCAGTTTTCAAGATTTCTTGAACTTCCTCTTCAATTACTGGACAACCATCATTTTCAATTGGACCAACAACAGCAGGACATTTATCGTCTTTATCTAAAACGCCGTCACCATCTGTATCGATGTAAGGACAACCATCATTTTTAACTGGACCAGCTAAATAAGGACATTTATCATCTTTATCTAATAATCCGTCACCATCAGTATCTGGCCAAGGACATCCGTTGTTTTCTTTTGGTCCAAATTCTGTTGGACATTCATCGATGAAATCGAATAAACCATCACCATCCGTATCAGGACAACCATTATTCACTAATGGACCAGCAACATCTGGACAAGCATCGTCTTCATCTTTGATTCCATCGCCATCTGTATCAGGACAACCGTTGAACTTCGCTAAACCAGCAACGTCAGGACAGTCATCTTTTTTATCAATGATGCTATCGTTATCTCTATCAGGACAACCATTAAATGCTCTTGAACCGAATTCTTCAGGACATGCATCATCCTTATCTGGAATGCTATCGTTATCCGTATCAGGACAACCTTGGAAAACAGCTAAACCTGGATCGTTTGGACATAAATCGTCAATATCCTTGATTCCATCTCTATCCGTATCAGGACAACCTCTAAATTCCCATAAACCTTGTACAACTAAACATTCATCAAGATCATCAGAAACTAAATCACCATCAATATCACTTGGGTGAGAGTATAAAATAGGCAATCTTAATCCAGCATATACTTCAGCACCATTTACTTTTCCAGTCGCAAATAATGTTTTGAAATCTGTTACACCAATAGTTAATGGTCCTAA